>CBFDCD010000006.1:0-20825 GCA_965603225.1 uncultured bacterium | reverse complement strand
TCAATCCTGGAATCAGAGGCTCTGCTTCAGAAGCTACTACAAAACAGATATTTAAGATTCTGGGGATAAAACCGGATTATCATATAGGCGCAACATCTGATGCTGTTAAGGCAATAAAAGACAACAGAATTGTAGGCTATGTCAAGACCGGAATAGGAACCCAGATTGACGCATCGACATTAGATATCATGACACTTACCAAGGTACGGTTAATTCCAATGACAAATGAGCATATCAAGAAAATTTTAGATGCAGTTCCATATATCTCATTTATCACAGTCCCCGCCGGTGGGATAAAAGCCATGCCCAACCAGCCGGCATATACCATGTGGGGTAGACCCATAGGAGTAATGGGCAGCAAGGACCTCAAAAATGATCTTGCCTATAAATTAGCAAATGCAATAATAAAAGGCAAGGAATTTCAGCTTGCCGCATGGCCGGCGTTTAAAGAGCTGGATTTGATTCAGGACCCTGCAGACTTGACACTTATCCCCCTTCATAGAGGTGCTCTTAAGGCATATCGTGAACTCGGGGCAAAAAATATACCGGCAATAGCAATACCACCAGAGGCAAAATAGCCTCATCAAAAAACACAGCAAAGGGGAGACCCATAAGCGGGTTTGCTCCTTTGCTGTGTTTTTTTCATTAAAGACCTAAACACCCTTAATTTTTTCATCTAAAAAAAGTTATGGAGTAAAACATGTCTCCTGAAAAAAATCCAGACACAGCAAATAAATACAGTGAAGAAAAAAAAGAAGAAATATTAGGCCAACAAGGGTTTGGTGGACTTTGGAAAATCGTTCTTAGCGTGGTTGCTGTAACGTTTGTCTTGTTTCATATTTATACCGGCTTTGCCGGGCCGCTTCCTAATCTGGAGCAAAGGGCGGTGCATGTTGGCTTTGCATTGATTCTTACTTTTTCTCTCATGAGATCTTCAAGAAAAAAAGGGGATGGTTCGTGGCACTCAGTATTGTTTGGTATAGACATTATCTTTATTATAATGACTATTATCTCTTGTGGCTATATCCTTTTTAACTATAACTGGATAATGGAGCATGCAGCTGAATCAACAAATATACAACTTTTCCTTGGAACAGTGGCGCTTATTCTTGCCTTGGAGGCAGGACGAAGAACCATAGGAATAACCTTTCCAATTCTAACGCTGCTTTTTCTTCTTTACGCACTCTTTGGCCAATATATTCCGGATATCCCATTAATAGGAGACTATCTTTCTTATTGGGGCCATAGAGGCTTTAGCATGAAACACATTATTCAAGTTATGTATCTAAGTGATAAAGGTCTCTGGGGATTTGTAACAGGGGTATCTTCTACAATTGTTGCTATATTTATCATATTTGGCGGGTTTCTGCTTTCCACAGGCGCCGGTAACACGTTTATGGATTTAGCGATCCGGATCACAGGAAAATTTTTTGGTGGCGCTGCAAAGGTTTCAGTTGTAGTGAGTGCATTTTTTGGAATGCTTTCAGGCTCTGCAGTGGCAAATACCGCCACAACAGGAAATTTTACAATTCCCCTAATGAAGAAGCTAAATTACGGCAGTGAATTCTCCGCAGGTGTTGAAGCCACGGCATCTGCAGGCGGGCAAATAACTCCGCCAATCATGGGCTCCGCAGCCTTTCTAATGGCGGAGCTTCTTGAAATACCTTACATTGAAGTCGCAGCGTGCGCAATTATACCTGCTTATTTATTTTTTACATCCGTATTTTTTGCAATACATTTTGAAAGCACCAGGCGCAATCTTGGAAGGGTTCCGGAAAGTTATATCAAGCTCTTTAACAAAATACTAAGACCGTCTCGCTCTATACCACTATTAATACCTGTTATAATTCTAATTACATTGCTGCTGCAGGGACGTACACCGGAAACATCCGCTTTTTGGGCAATTGCCATTCTTTCAATACTCTATATATTTTCAACCTTTAAATTACCTGAAATAAAAAAAAGGATATATGACCTGATAGCAGGCATGGATAAGGTCGGCAGGTCACTTATAAAAGTTGTTCCCCTTTTGGTTTGTGCCAATATAATTGTTTCCCTTATTACATTAACAGGCATTGGGGTAAATGTTTCTGAAATCATAATCGGCCTTAGCGGTAGTCATTCTTACCTTGCGTTAGGCCTTGCTGCAATAGTAGCGCTTATGCTGGGCATGGGAGTTCCCACTCCAGCGGCATATCTTCTGGGTGCGGCTGTTGTTGCGCCATCACTTATACAAATGGGGTTTGAACCTCTTGCATCCCATATGTTTGTCCTCTATTTTGCAATTCTATCAGTTCTTACTCCACCGGTTTGCCCTGGGGTGTATGTAGCGGCGGGCATTGCAGATGCAGACTGGCTAAAAACTGCTTGGGTTGCTGTGCGGCTTGCTATCGTAAAGTACATCCTGCCCTTCATGTTCATTTTGAATACCTCCTTGCTATTGCATGGATCAATATCAAAAATAATCTGGTCCGTTATAACTGCAACAGTAGGTGTCTATATGATTGCTGCAGGAACTATGGGCTATTTAGTAAAAAATCTTGGGATAGTTATGAGGATTGTGTTAGTTGCAGGGGCATTGCTTTGTTTTAGTGATGACCCAGTAAAAGTAGGCGTAGGAATAATTTTTGGTGTCTGTGTGTTTATATACCAAAAAATTATAATAAAATAGAATTACGTGAAAATGACCAATTTAAAATTATGTTTTCAGATATTTTTTTTCAAAGACATTTGCCTTTAATTATAATTTTTTTCATGGTTTTTTGATGCCTCTTTAAATACTCCGTTTACAAACCTCATAACCATCCAGCCAATGCTCTGTGCCGGTTATGGGCACCTGCTTTTGAACCCTATGGACAAGGGGCTTTGGGGGATAAAAATATGGTCTGCAATCATTTACCTATGGTATATACCATTGAATTTATGAAGATGAGCACTGCTTTAGTATCGTCTTTGACGTCTCACGATGGCATCAATATATCATGTTGACAAACATACAGTAATATGAAAAGCATATCCCATAATTTTTAACTTTAATTTTTCCAGGGTAATTTTTATGCAAAAAAACCAAATAAAAACCATTAATTCAACAGTAAACATCTCAGATATTGATCTGAGGCCCGACGGACCTTTCTGTATGAGTTTTGACTTCGAGCTTGAGATGCTGAAAGAATCTATTTCTAACTATGGTATTTTAAACCCGCCATATATTATAAAAAATGTGGATGATTCTTTTTCCGTAGTTGCAGGCTATAGAAGATTGTTGGCTGCACATGAGCTGGATTGGAAAAATGCAGAATGCAGGTTGTTACCTGAGGATTTTCCCGTATTTGATGCACTCATGCTCAATTTCAATGACAATCTTTTGCACCGAACGTTCAACATGATTGAAAAGGCAATGGTAATTGCGAGACTGCTTCCTTTTTTAAAAAAGGATAAAATTATAACCGATTACCTTCCGCGTCTTGACATTCCAGCAAACAGTAAAAGCTTAGAATTAATAATTAAATTAAATAGGTTAGATAGACAAATTAAAGTATCTATTGCAAAAGAAACACTATCTCCGAGGGTTGCAGATCTAATAGAAAATATTGATAAAGAGCATGCCCGAAGTATTAACGATTTATTTATATTCTTAAAGTTTAACTTTAATCAGCAATTACAACTATTTCAATATTTGACGGAAATTTCCAGCAGGGAAGGGCGGTCAATAAAAGAGATACTTGATGGTAGCGAAATCAGTGAAATTTTAACGGATAAAAGAATAAACGCACCACAAAAGGGAAAAGCAATAACAATGGCCTTAAAAAAAAGACGGTTTCCATTCCTTTCAGAGGCGGAAAGGTCCTTTAGAAAAGGTTTGTCCCGTCTTTCGCTTCCAGCAGGGGCTACTATAATCCCTCCTTCTTTTTTTGAAGGCGTTAATTACAGACTCGAGGTAGTTTTTTCAGAGGGCAAAGAACTTAAAGAAAAGATAAATAAATTAAATATGTTATCAGGACTAATTGAAGTAACTGATTTCTGGAGGGGCAGGGAAAATTCGTGAGGAAATTCACTATCAATAGAATTTTAACTGAAGATAATGCGGAATACGATTCTATGACGGAAACCATAAACCAGAGGCTTCCAGGCGTCGACAATTACAGGATTAAGCCGAATGACCTTGCCCTTGAAGAAAACCTTGATGTAATGGACAAGGAATCCCTCAGACTCATTCATTTTAATGGAGAATTCCTTAAGCCTTGCCCAGGCACAAAGAGATATATCTGCTGTGGTTATCAAATCTTGAATATTGGCATTAATTGTCCAATGGATTGCAGTTACTGTTTTTTACAGTCCTATATCAATCAACCATCATTGAGGATTTTTACTAATATAAAAGGACAACTCAGCAGTATAGGCAAATATATAGATGACAACCCTCAAAAAATATTCAGGATAGGCACGGGAGAGTTTACAGACAGCCTTGCCCTTGACTATATTACCGGATGGACGGATTTTCTCCTACCTTTTTTCTCCACAAGAAACAACACGATTTTGGAGTTGAAAACGAAAACAACATTTGTAAATACTATCCTCAAGAGTGATTACAGGAAGGGAATAGTAATGGCATGGTCACTAAATACACTGCGAATAGCGGGTAAAGAGGAATTGATGACAGCCAAAATAAAGAGCAGGATACTTGCAGCAAAGAAATGTCAAGAGGCTGGTTTTGTGCTGGCATTTCATTTTGATCCGCTAATATATTATGATGGGTGGGAGGGTGAGTATGAAGAGGTAGTTGAATTACTTGAAAAATATATTGATCCTGAATCTGTCATATGGATCAGTATTGGATCTTTTAGATATATGCCTCAGCTAAAGTGGGATATTAAAAGAAGGTTTCCCAAAACAGAAATATTTAATGGGGAATTTGTGACGGGACTGGATGGAAAAATGAGGTACTTTAAACCCATTAGAATTGAGATGTACTCTAAGTTATCAGAAAGGTTAAGCAAATGGTACGATGATTTAGGAATTTATCTCTGTATGGAAAGCGACGATGTATGGAGAAAATCATTTGGATGGTCTCCTGAAAACTCAGATAGTCTCTCTACATACCTTGATAACAGAGTCAGAAAATTAATGCCACATTGAATTCATTATACCTGCTCAGGTAGATATGATATAGACAGTAAGGTTGCAGTATTACTTGAACACGAATCAAAAACCTTAGCTAACAATCTTCAGACTATAGTCTAAACTGTCTGACAGTTTGCACTATACTTATTTATCTTGTTGAAGGTTTAGAAATATGTTAGTACGAACGCGATTGTAGCGTTATGACTGCTTTATACGCCAAAGGCGTATGAAGTTGAGTTTATTAATCTTTATCTAATTTTACGGAGGAATTATGGAAATAAAAAAAATAGGCGTTATTGGGGCAGGGACAATGGGTAACGGTATTGCCCAGTTAGCCGCACAGATTGGATGCGATGTTGTGATGAGAGACGTTGAAATGAGGTTCGTGGAGGGAGGCCTGAAAAAGATTGATGGTTTTCTTTCAAAGAGCGTGGAAAAGGGAAAGATTGAGAAACAAGAAAAAGATGCTATTCTGGGTCGTATAAAAGGCACTACAGATATGGCTGACCTAAAGGATGTTGATTTTGCCGTGGAGGCAGTTATTGAAGATTTAGATTTGAAAAAAAATGTATTCAAGGAATTAGACGGATTATGTAAACCTGATGCTATTTTGGCCACAAACACCTCATCAATGTCAATAACAGAAATAGCAGCAAGCACGGGCAGGCCCGACAAGATATGTGGGATGCATTTTTTTAACCCTGTTCCACTTATGAAATTAGTTGAGATTATAAGGGGATATTCTACAAGTGATGAAACCATAAAAGCCACAACAGAACTGGCGAAGAAGATGGGGAAGCTGACAGTAGAGGTAAAAAAAGATTCCCCGGGCTTTATAGTCAACAGGATAATGATCCCCCATATGATTGAGGCTATAAAAATAGTTGAGGAAGGTATTGCATCTATTGAGGATGTGGATAAGGCGGTAAAGAATGGTCTTAATTATCCTATGGGGCCCTTTGAGTTGATGGATTTGACAGGGATTGACATAGCATATTTTGTAAGTGAGTATTTTTATAAGGAACTTAACAAGGAAAGCAAGTGGGCTTCCCCAAACCTGTTAAAGACAATGGTGAGGGCAGGAAAGTTGGGTAAAAAGACCGGCAGTGGATGGTACGAGTAAGGTATAAGGTTGATAGGATGAAGGATGAAAGGTATAAACCATAATAGTTACTTGCCTGCGCTCTCATTCACACAGACGGTTGTTCTGTGAAGACAGGCAAGATTAAAATATTACAGTAAGTCGTAAAAAAGGGAGGCCATTAAATAGTCTCCCTTTTTTATTAAAAAATATTACCTTTTATTTTTATGACGCATAGATTTCAATAGTTTTCTGTACTTATGTTTTTTTATTTTTTTTCTTCTCTTTTTAACAACGCTGCTCATAGAATTGAAAACCTCCGTAAAATTTAATAGGAATTTAAGATAATGATATATAAAGGGATTAAAGTCAACTTATTTTTTGCTTTTAAATAATTAACTGTTATATTTTTACAAGTTTACATAATATATATTATCAGACACAATGTTTTGTTAAAATTTACTCACCATTATTTCTTCTTTTTTGCCTTGTATAGATTCTTATCAGCCAGTGCGATAAAATTTTTGAAATCCAGCTCCTTCATGTATGTTGCAATTCCTACACTCGCCGTTACATCGCACCCTTTTTCAAAACCTTTTTCAAGTCGATTCCTTATATAGTTTGCCGTATTTTCATCTGCATCAACTAAAATAACGGCAAACTCATCCCCTCCATATCTGAATGCTATATCTACATTCTCTCTTATATGTGAAAGGATTACCTTCCCAGCCTTGGCGAGCATCTTATCTCCCTCAAGATGGCCATTGTTGTCATTATATTCTTTGAATTTATCCAAATCCAAAAGAACAAGTGATAAGGGGCGGTTTTGGCGTTTTGCCCGTTTAACCTCTTCTTTGAGTTTGTAATTAAAATGTCTTTGATTGAAGAGCCTTGTAAGGCTGTCCGTTATTGATAATTTGGCTAATTCTTCTTTAATATCTCTCTCAATGGTAATCCTTTTTATTTTAGCTTCAATTTCATCTATTTTAAAAGGCTTGGTCAGGAAATCGTTGGCTCCGGCATTCACTACGTCCATGTATGTAAAACTCTTATCGTAGCCGGTTATGGCAATTATGCTTATGTCATGCTTTTCTTTTTTAGTTGTTTTTATCAGTTCGAGTCCATTAAGTTCCGGCATATTTATGTCAGTAAGAAGAAATGTATAATAATTTTTTCTGATTTTATTTAACGCAATTTTACCATTTTCAGCGGTATCCGTATTAAAACCTAACTCTGATAATAATTCAGTTAAAGATTCCCGGATCATGGACTCATCATCAACAATTAAAATATATTCTTTAGAATATTCTTGGTCTTTTTTCATTTTTTTATTCTGTTGTATAAATCAGCTCACCAAAAAGAGAGTTTTGAAAACCTTTAGTGATTTTCACCTTTACTAATTTACCTGTAAGATTAATCTTTGAATGAAAATTAACTATCTTGTTTCCTAATGTTCTTCCCTGTAGCTGAGTATAGCCTCTTTTTGACGGTCCCTCAACCAGAATTTCCTGTGTTGTGTCTTCAAGCACTTTGTTTTTTGATAATGTTATTTCTCTTTGCCTTTCCTGGAGCCTTGACAGACGCTTCTGTTTTTCTTGAGCCCCCACTTTTTCAGGTAAATGCATTGCCTTGGTTCCTGGTCTCTCTGAATACTTAAAAGAGAATAGATTATCAAATTTTATATCTTCTATCAATTTTAGTGTTTCTTCAAAATCTTTTACGTCTTCACCGGGAAAGCCTACTATAACGTCGCTTGTAATGGCTATATCAGGCCTTACCTCCCTTAAACGTCGTATTAAATCAATATAATTATACCTTGTATAACCCCTGTTCATAAGCTTAAGAATGTTATTTGACCCTGATTGGAACGGCAGGTGAATTTGCGGGCAAAGACTTCCGAGTTTACCGAAGGAGGTTATTAGTTCATCAGATAGATCTTTTGGGTGGGAGGTAACAAAGCGCAACCTTTCCAGGCCTTCAATTTTATCAAGCTCTTTAAGTAGTTCAGGAAACGTTGGTCTTTCCTTGTTTTTAACATTATATGAATTTACATTTTGCCCTATAAGCGTAATTTCTTTTATCCCCTGATCTATTAAGTAGTTGGCTTCGCTAATAATTTTTTGAGCGGGCACACTTGATTCCCTGCCCCTGACAAAGGGAACAATGCAGTAAGTACAAAAATTATCACATCCCTCCATGATTTTTAAAAAGCTGCTCACCCTCCCCTTTCCATATCCATTATATTTAGAAAAAAATATTAGACTATCGGTAAGGTCAGAGGAGAAGACTTTTCCACCACCATCCTCTATTTTAGTGATGAATTCATCTATGTGATAGATGTTTCGTGGGCCTAAAATAAGATCAAGGAAAGTGAACCTTTTTAAAAGATTTGCCCCCTTTTCCTGGGCTACACAGCCGATGACACCTGTAATAATATCCGGCCTTTTTTCTTTTAAAGATGATAGCCGGCCAATGATACTTAGTGCCTTTTCCTCAGCCTTTTCTCTAACAGCGCATGTATTAACCAGCACAATATGGGCGTTATTCAAATTAAATGTTTGTTTATAGCCTTTATTCAGCAAAATTTTGCTGATGGTGTCGGAATCATACTTATTCATCTGGCACCCGAAGGTTTTTATGTAAAATGACCGTGCCAAATTACTTACCCTGCCCTCCTTTTCCATTAATAATGATTTTTTTCACCTCACCTATTTTTATAGAAAAAAGGCCGTAAGAAAGCCTGCCATAGAAAGTACCATCATCATCCATTTTTAACTCTACTTCAGCCCCCTTTTCCATAATAACATTTGCGAATTGATTGCTGCCTTTTTTAATGAAATCTATGCACTGGATATTGGTAAATGGTATGGAAATAAAGCCACCACCACGTTTACCGGATACAAAGGTTAAACCGTCAAGGCTGAAATGAGTAATGTCGGAAGATATGTCATGCTGGTCAATGATTTTAGCTGAAAAATTGTCATCCGGTTCCGGAATTTTATTAGGAATTTCTTCATCAAATGATCCCATGCCCAATAATGAAAATGCAAAAATAACGGTTAACAAAATGCCTGTTGCCTTGCTAAATGTGTCTTTCTTTGCTGACATGAATATTTTCCTCCTCCTTAAGGTACTTAATAAGCGAAAGGATTTCTTCCCTGCAATCAGGGACTACGGATATTTCTATCTCTCCATTTGCTGGATCAATAGTTCTTACATTGGCCATACCATCATAAGATTCCATTATCCATTGAAAATAACATATCTCTTTTTTTGGTATGCATAAGATAATTTTATTAGTTTCCATTATTATAGGAAGACTCTCCCCACTTAAGTTTTGTCCTTAAGATTTCAAAATAGTCTTGGCTTGGGGATTTGATTAGTTTTAATTTTTTATTTGATTTTGAAACAACCAACCGATCTTTATGCATAAAATCAAAACCAACCTGACCATCAAATGTAAGGGTAACTTCCTCACTGTTTTCACCAACTGTAATCTCAATTACTGATGTATCAGGAAGGATTATAGGCCTGTGAGCTAAGGTGAATGGACATATTGGCGTCAAGATCAACGCCTCTAAATTTGGGTAGAGTATAGGACCTCCAGCCGAGAGATTGTAGCCTGTTGAACCTGTAGGGGATGAAATAATAAGTCCGTCTGCCTTAAAGGTGGTGAGAAAGGTATCGTTTATAGATACACTCAGGTCAATAATACTTGCCAGTGCCGCCTTGTTTATAACCACATCATTTAAAACTGAAAATACACATTTATCTTCATCCCCCCTCAGTACCCTGGCCTCAAGCATAAGTCGGTTTTCAAATAGTAATGTCTCCCCTTCGGTAATTTTTTTTATATCCTTATAAAGATTTCTTAATGGAACCTCTGTTATAAAGCCTAATCCTCCAAGATTGATGCCTAAAACCGGAATACCGTATCGTCCAATTTTCCGTGCAGCACCAAGTAGAGTTCCATCCCCACCTAATACAATCACCAAGTCAACACTTTCCGGAATACTGGTCTCTTCCTCAAGACATTGACTGAGAAGGGCCTTGGATGCCATCTCCTCTGTAAAAACATTTACACCCATTACCTTAAACCATTCCTTTAAGCGTTGACATTCCATTCTTGCCGGTTCAAAGTCATGTTTAAAAATAATCCCTACTGATTTAAGTTGGACCGTCATTCTTGTTTTACCGTTTTTTATTATTAATTAACACATTAAACCTTCAGATTAGATAAAGGCCCAAGTCCAGCTCCAGCGGGACTATGCATGTAGATGAGAGAATATTTTTCACCACCCGCTTTACCTGCCTTCGGCAGATTCGCTTGAGACACTGATGGCACAGAGGGAATATAATTTTTCTCCAATCGGGAGACGGCGATTGGAGAAAAGTATGCCATCAATAAAGATTACATGTGATGGTCCCATGACTAACAGTATTAAACGTACAATACCAACTTTTCTATAAAGTGATTCATGTTTTTGATTTTCCGTCTTCTCCCGGAAAATCAAATCAACAAGTTCTCTGTGATCTCTGTGACTCTGTGGTGAGATCAAGAACAGATCTTTTTAGGACCCAAACTAAGCCACCCTTTTTAGAGGTGGTTATTATCTGTTACTGAGAGTGACTATTCGGATACCTTATAAGTCCTTGCAACCCTGTCCTGACTTGTTCCTGTTGAAACTTAGTCGCTTCAAATCACCTAGTCACTTAGATTTTAAAGTTCATCTTGTTTCCTTAGCAATCACAAACCATTCATCTGTTAAATCTGATGTTGTATCAACAATGAGGTGCATAATATGCAACGAGGGGTACAAGCCTTTAAGTTCATCTAAGTCAACCAATTGAAACTTTTTTTTATTATTTAAATAGGCTTGCTCAGTGAGGGCGTTTGATTCATAGTTTTCTTTTGTCCTCTCTGATATTCTTCGCAAGGATACCTCTTTTGGGCATTTCGTTTCTTGAATAACTAAATTTTTGCTATGTTTTGCAGCTACCTTGGCAGCCCTTTTTCTGAGCGATTGTGTTATAAAGGTGGCATCTAAAATCATCCCCTCACCTTTACCTGCAAGAGCATCGGCCCTTAAAAACATTTCATCATAAACAAGCTCCCTTTTTCCCATATTCGAGGCGACCTTTTCGTCAAAAATGTCTTCATTTTTTAGCACTTCAAGTCTGATCAGGTCTGTTCTTAATATTTCAAAACCCTTTAATTCAGCGATTACCTCAGTAGTCTCTGTTTTATAAGACGCCGGTAGACCACATGCAATAAGTAAGGTGTCAAAATTTAATTCGTTTTGCATGAAGTTTACAAAATTTTCTCTCATAACTACCCCATTCTCCTCAGTAAGTAAGAAGTAAAGCGTAAGGGGTAAGTGGCAAATAATATCCCTTCTTCAATACTCACTACCTCTTATTTTTTACTGCATACTTTTATCCTATATAGGATCTGGCAAGTTTGAAATATTTTTGTGATGTTTGTATGGCATCCTCTTTTTTTTCTTCATCAATATTTTCATCGTCAAGCTGGAAACTATTTACTTTTCCCCTTACATAGGCTCTATAAACCTTATAAAATGTGACCAGAGAATCTACTTCGGATTCAAGACCTGACTCATTATAGAAGTGCCACAGTTTTTTAGAGAATTCATATCCGCCATGATACTCGAGGTCCATCAAAAGGAATGAAATATCAGATATAATATCAGTATACCTAAATCTGTCGTTAAACTCAATACAATCAATTATAGGAAGACCCTCTGCAAGACATATATGTTCCATATGAAGATCACCATGGCAGTCCCGTATCTTTTTTTGTTTTATTCGATTTAGAAAAAGGTCTCCATTTGATTTATAAAAATTTTCCGTCCATAATTCAAGGGATGAAAAATCATTTTTTTTAATTGTTTTTCCAATGTAATTTCTGGTTTGCTCAAAGTTTTCATCTGTATTAATCTTAAATACCTCTGGTCGTCCGAATTTACTTATTTTACTTGAATATCCAGCGGTTGAATGAAAATCTGAAAGTATCATAGCAACTTTTTTAAGATGTTCATCTTTCAGCTTTCCTTTAAGAAATACAGACTTCATGAGCATTTCATCTGGAAGCCTTCTCATTTTAACTGCATACTCTACAACCCTGCCCTGCCCTCTTCCCATTATATAGTTTTCTCCATCATGGGTTATGGGCAATACATCTATGTATATATCTTTCGATAATCGCCTGTTAAGAATGATTTCTTGTCGGCAGTAATATTTTCTTTTTTTTAGGGTGGAAAAATCTAAGAAACCCAAATTTACTGGTTTTTTTACCTTATACACAAACTCATCCGCTATAAAAACAAAGGAGATATGTGTCTGCACAACAGATACATATTTTGTTTTATCTGGAAGACAAGCCGGATTTGAAAGATCTTTTAATATGGAAGACATACACACCTTTTTTTTAAAATTAATGATTTTCTAAAAAATATGAGTTTTAGTTTAATAGCCCTTATCAGTGTTTAAGGCATATTAATGTCACATAACGGAAGGGTCAAGGATAAAATATAACTCCTATTTGAGGGGTGAAATAATTACCTTTATCTTATGAATAGTATTTTTTAGACACGTAAACAATATTGACTTTAAAACTCCACTCAGTTAAATAGATAGTACCAGTTCTTAAGGTTTTAGACTTGTGGGCCATTATTGTAATAAATCATGGACCAGGTTAAGGGTTAATAAATTTTAATTTTATATGGAAAAAGTAAATGGTTAAAAATGTTAATGAGACTATTGATTTTATACAAGGGAGAATAAACAGAAAACCGCTTGTTGGAATGATAACAGGCACTGGGCTTGACTCAGTTACGTGTAGTATGGATACTGAACAAGAAATCCCTTACGAGGAAATACCTAATTTCCCACAATCAACGGTTCCAGGCCATGCAGGTATCCTTCTCTCCGGTACTATAGGAGAGAAAAATATCATTGCAATGAATGGGAGATTTCATATTTACGAGGGATATAACGTTGCTGAAGTCACATTTCCAGTAAGGGTTATGGCTCTCCTGGGAGTGAAATACCTTTTTATTTCAAGCGCTGCCGGTGGGTTAAATCCCCGGTTTAAACCAGGTGAATTGATGCTCGTTTTGGATCATATTAATCTGACCGGGAATAATCCACTTATCGGGAGGAATCTGGGGGACCCGGGATCAAGGTTTCCGGATATGTCCCAGGGATATGATAAGGGCCTCATATCCCTGGCAGGGGAAAAGGCGGTAAATGAAGGAATCAGGATGAACAGTGGTGTGTATATTGGCATAACAGGGCCAAGCCTTGAGACACCGGCAGAGACAAGATTTTTTAGAAATATTGGTGGTGACGCAATAGGTATGTCAACGGTTAATGAGGTTATTGAGGCAGTTCATTGCGGGCTAAAGGTTTTGGCAATTGTAGCTATCACGAATAGTAATCTCCCGGATTGTATGCAGGGTACATCCATTGAAGAGGTAATGTCCTATGCCGGTAAAGCATCTCCAGACTTAGCAAGGTTGTTTGCATCAATAATCAAGGGGTTGGAAAAATGATTGAGGCGGATATTTTAATACATAATGGAATTATACTTACAATAGATGAACATCAAACAGTTATCCCGGATGGTATTTTATGTATATCAGGGGATACAATAAGTTATATTGGAAAAAACAATAAAGAATCAATAATCGCCGAAAGGGAGATGGATGCCGAAGGTGGCTTAATACTTCCCGGTCTTATCAATAGTCATACCCATGCAGCCATGACACTTTTTCGAGGTTTAGCGGATGACCTCCCACTTATGGAATGGTTAAATGGGTATATTTTCCCAGCTGAAAAAAAAATGAATGGAGATTTTGTGAAAACAGGCACACTGTTGGCATGTGCTGAGATGATAATGACAGGTACGACAACATTCTGCGATATGTACCTGTTTGAGGAAGAGGTTGCAAACGCTGCCAAAGAGTCTGGAATGAGATGCCTTGCAGGTGAGGTTCTTTACGATTTTCCATCGCCTAACTATGGGGCTGTGGAAAATGGATTTAAATACACGGAAAACTTAATAAACAGATGGGAGGATGATCCTCTTATTAGTATAGCAGTCGAACCACACTCTGTATTTACCTGTAGTGAAAAACTTTTACTAAAGGCCAATGAATTGGCCCTTGAAAGAGACGTTCCCCTTATACTTCACTTAGCGGAAACAAAACAGGAACTGATAGAGGTGCAAAAGAAATTTGGGAAAAGACCTGTCCAGTATTTGAAAGATCTCGGCATTTTAGGCCCCCATCTCATTTTGGATCACTGCGTATATATAAATGAATCAGAGATGGAATTGCTTTCAGAGAATAACGTATGTGTGGTTCATAACCCTGAGAGCAATATGAAACTTGCCTCAGGTATAGCCCCAGTGCCTGAAATGATTGCAAAAGGTATAACCGTGGGCCTTGGCACGGATGGATGCGCCTCCAATAATAACCTTGATCTCTTTGGTGAGATGGATATGGCTGCAAAACTGCACAAGGTCAACAGGTTAGATCCTACTGTTATGGATGCCAAAACCATTATTGATATGACAACAAAAAAAGGCGCTAAGATTCTTGGCCTTGAAAAAAAAATCGGCTCTTTGGAGGTTGGCAAAAAGGCGGACATTATAGTAATTGACATAAATAAACCTCACCTTACCCCTATGTATAATCCCTATTCACAAATTGTGTATGCGGCAAACGGGCATGATGTAAAAAATTCTGTTATAAATGGACGTGTTGTCATGGAAGACAGGAAGCTTATGACCTTAGATGTTGAAGGCGTGATGGAAAGGGCGAGGGAGAAGTCTGAAATGGTAAGGGAATGGGTAGAAAAGGAGTAAAATTAGCCTCAATGATATGGATGTGAATTGAGGTCTGAAAATCGAAACTTGGAAATTGCTATACCAATCATAAAAAAAGATTCACTTCATATTCATCCAGTTTGTAATTTCAAGTTTCATTAAGCTTTATCATACAAACATATTCAGATGAGCTTTATTCGGGGGAACATATCCTGGCGGAATCATACGGATTAATTTACCTTTAGTGTCATATACACTCACAGTTAATTCGCCATCTGTTATCTCTATTTTTCGTGTTTCCTCTCTTATCCTTGTTTTTTCATAATTATTTTGATGTTTTTCGGTTGTCTCAGGACCTGTTTTTAAGTCACTGTTAAAATCCTTTCTAACATCAGGATCATTATGGTTTTTATTTAATTTATCAGTAGCTTGATTTGCTGCCTTAACTTCTGAAGGGTATACACCTCCATAGGACGGCATAGTGTTTGGGATATCAGTTAATGCTGCTGAATGTATTGAATTTACCACCTGAAAGACCTTTTTAGAATTTTAACTGTTCATCTATCTTATCGACCAATTATGAAAAAACTTAAATAAAAAGAAGTAAAAATGTGTAAAAAAATTTGTTACGGGATCATCAATTGTTATGAATTACATTTTTTTTTAAATTTCCCTTGACATATGAAGGTCATTTTTCTAAATCTGTTTCTTTGGAAATCTGAAGAAAATCACTTTTTCACACAAACTGTAAAATCTTTCGCAGGCTTGTGATAATCAGGAGTTGGATATGATCCATGTTGAAAATCTTACTAAATATTATAATGATCTCTGTGCAGTAGATCAAATAAACCTTGATATCAAAAAAGGTGGAATCGTTGGACTGCTTGGACCGAATGGCGCAGGTAAAACGACCACTATGAGAATGCTTACAGGGTTTTTAAGACCTACATCAGGCGGTATACGTGTGAAGGAATACAATACACGCGAGAATTTGCTGGAAATAAAGAGATTGTTAGGCTACCTTCCTGAATCTGCCCCTCTCTATAAGGACATGATAGTATACGATTATTTGAACTACGTGGCAAATATAAGGAACCTTGGCAGCAAAGGGAAAATTTCCACAATCCGTAATCTTGCCGATCTTTGTGGTATAAGAGAGGTTATGCATCAGCCTATCAATGAGCTTTCCAGGGGTTACAGGCAGAGGGTTGGTCTTGCTCATGCCATGATGGGAGATCCCGAAATACTGGTATTAGACGAGCCTACCTCTGGGCTCGACCCAAATCAGATTGTAGATATAAGAAAAATAATCAGGCAGATTGGGCAGGAAAAAACTATTATCCTATCAACACACATCTTAAGTGAAGCCGAGGCCACATGTGACAGGGTCGTAATTATTAATAAGGGAAAAATTGTAGCAGATGGCACCATGGAATCCCTTAAGAAATCCGCGGGCTTAGAAAATTTTATTACTATTTCACTCAAAAATACTGACTTCAAAACAGTTGAAAGGGAATTAAGCGTCCTTGATGCAATCGAAGATGTGGTCCTGGACAGCGAAGAGGGAGATATCTTGCATTTAAAGCTTAAATGCAATTCATCCCATGACCCCAGAGAAGAAGTATATATGAAAATCAAGAAAACAAGCTGGATTTTATTAGAGTTTCAGCGGAAAATAAAAAGCCTTGAAAATATTTTTCGAGACATTACCAGGGAGAATTAACGTGATGCAAGTTATACATATACTCAACAAGGAATTTAAACTATATTTCCTGTCCCCTATTGCATATATTGTCATTTCTATTTTTCTCTTAGTGACCGGATGGTTTTTCTTTGCCACCTTTTTTCTTTACAATCAGGCAAATCTAAGGGGATTTTTCAATATGCTGCCTATCATTCTTTCATTTGTAGTACCGGCCATAACAATGAGGTTGTTTTCAGAGGAACTCAATATTGGCTCTTACGAAATACTGCTTACAATGCCTGTAAGCTTTAATGAGGTAATAATCGGTAAATTCCTTGCCAGCATTTTATTTATTGCTGCTATGCTTGTTCCAACTATATCATATCCTATAATGGTCGCTTTTATTGGGCAACTTGATTGGGGGCCGGTTTTTGGTGGCTATGCAGGCGCCATTTTGTTGGGAGCTGCATTTTCTGCTGCAGGACTTTTTTCTTCATCGCTCACCAGGAACCAGATCATTGCCTTTATTATTGGAATGGCTATCTGTTTTTCCTTGACCTTAATAGACTCAATACTCTTCTTTCTCCCGTCTTCACTTATTGGGTTCTTTGGCTATTTAAGCGCAGATTTTCACTTTCAGAACATTTCAAAGGGCATCCTTGACACCAGGGACATTCTGTATTTTTTAAGCATTAGCTTTATCGGACTGCATGGCACATACCTGGTTATGCAGGAAAGAAATTAAGGAGAGAAAAATGGACGTAAAACGTAGGTCAGGAAATTATGTTAAATTTATTATCTACCTAATTACTATCGTCCTTATTAATTTGGTTGGAATAACCCTCTTTTTTAGGGTTGATTTGACGAAAAATAAGATTTATTCAATCTCAGATGCCAGCAAAAAGGTAGTTTCTACCCTGTCTGAACCACTCACCATCAATGTCTTTTTTACAAAAGATCTTCCGGCCCCTCACAATAATACAGAGCAATATCTTCATGATTTATTGGAAGAGTACTCTGCCTATGGAAACCAGTATTTCAATTATCGTTTTTACGACGTCAGCGCTGAAGAAGGTGACACTGGTCAGGAAACTAAAAAAAATCAGGATCTGGCGAAAAACTATGGCATTTACCCGCTTCAGATACGTATCATCAAGGGAGATGAGGTAAAATTTCAAAGAGCATATATGGGCCTTGTACTTATCCATGGAGATATAATAGAAAGAATACAAAATGTTACATCCACCGACAAATTAGAATACAACATAACAACGGCAATAAAAAAGTTGAACAATAAGGTTAGCGCCTTTTTAAGCCTTAAGGAGAAAATTTACATAAAATTGATTTATTCCTCATCCTTAAATGCTGTATCCAAATTGATGGCCTTGCGCAAGCTCCCTGAACTCCCGTCTCGGCTAAAAGATATTGTGGGCAACATAAATGATAAATTCTATGGAAAAATTAAATTTGAATATTTTGATCCTTCCAAGGATCAGGCTATGGAGGAAATAGCCAGAAAATATGAAATTATGGAACTGAAATGGCCCGGTCTTTCTAATGGGAAAATTAAACCTGGAAAGGGCTCGATAGGTCTTGTAATGGAGCATGGGGACAGGGTTATAAAGATTCCATTAATTCATGTTTTACGCCTCCCACTGGTCGGCACGCACTATGAACTTGTTGACATGGGTAAAATGGAGGACATAATAAACGATAATTTAGAGAGCCTTATAGATATTAATGAAGACCTCGGCTACCTTGCGGGACATGGAACACTTAATGCTTCCGGATCATCGCCGTATGGTGCAATGATGGCAAGACAGCAGGGCGATCTGTCAAACTTTAACTCTCTTGCATCGCAAGGCTATAGCGTCAAGACTGTAAACCTCAAGGATAATGTCATCCCATCGAGTCTTAATTGTCTTATTATTGCAAGGCCAACAGAAAGATTTACAGACTATGAATTGTTTCAAATAGACCAGTTTCTTATGAAGGGAAAAAATTTGGCCATATTTTTAGATGCATTCAATGAGACTATGTCTCCTAATCAAGGAAATACGTTTACGCCTCTTAATACAGGGTTGGAAAAATTATTAGAACATTACGGTATCAGCATAAAAAAATCCTTAGTAATGGATATGAATTGTTATAAACAGAGGCTTCCTCAAAATTTTGGCGGCGGTGAAAGACCCATATATTTTGCCCCGTTAATTAAAAACAGATTTATTAATAGCGAACTGGGGTTTATGAAAAACATAAAGGGGTTGATTGCAATGAAGATCTCTCCATTGGAATTAGATATGGATAGGATAAACAAAAACGACCTCCAGGTATACAAACTGTTTTCCTCCTCTAAAAAATCTTGGGAGATGAGGGGACGAATAAATCTTAACCCCATGTTAATTAGGCCGCCTTCATCAGATGAAGAAAAACAAAGCTTCCCCTTAGCCTATATAGTGGAGGGAAAATTCCCCAGTTATTTTGAGGGGAAACCCCTGCCGGAAAAAAAAATACCCGAAGCTGATTCTAAAAAGGAGGATCAAAAAATTGAATCAGATAAGACAGCAAACGCTGACCTGTCGAAGATCAAAGGCGAAGGTGAATTTCTGTCCAGGGGGGATCCCGGAAAAATCTTTATTGTTGCATCCTCTGAAATGATAAAAAATAACCTACTGGATGAAGAGGGAAAAGGCCCTAATGCGGCTTTCATTATGAATGTAATTGATTATTTAAATAATAAGCAAGAAATAGCTGTAATGAGGAGCAAAGAACAGCGTTTCAATCCACTCTATGACATAGGGGGGGTAACAAGGAATTTTATTAAATATTTTAACATTGCAGGCCTCCCGGCACTGGTCGTATTGTTTGGACTTTTAATATGGATCCAGCGTAAAACCAGAAAAAAACATATTCAAATGATGTTTCAAAAATGATGATTACACACAAAAGCTTTCTGCTCGCTTGTGATATCAATTTTAGGATTCGTTTTTATAAATAATAGGAAAAAAATTTATGAAGGTAAAGATAGAATATATTATACTTGGAGCCATAATTTTGGCATTGTCTCTTTATTTGTTACAGCGCAATACGAATAAAGTAAGCTATCAGTTACCATCTCTGCAAGACATTGCAAGAAAGGATATTTCTAAGATTGAAATCTCAGGCCCTGATGAACCTATTGTATTAAATAAAAAAGACAGCAAATGGTATATTGGCCACGATGAATATCTTGCAGATGGTAGTAAGACGAAAGATATGTTGGATGTGATCGGCAAGCTTACTCTAACGGCGTTGGTTTCAGAATCAAAAAAATACAGTCGGTACCATTTGAGCAATAATAAAAAAATAAAAATAAAGGCATGGGTTGGGGATAAGGTTGAGCGTGATTTTGAAATTGGTAAGGCTGCAGGTTCACATCAACACACCTTTGTGAAATTATCTGGAGATCACAGGGTTTATCATGCAGTTGGAAATTTCAGAGGAAAATTTGACCAGACTGTGGAAAGACTCCGTGATAAGGTTGTACTTTCTTTTGAAAAAATCGATATCTCTGAGATAGAAATCACAAAGGAAAAAAAATCTCTTGTGTTTAAACGGGAGGAGATTCCGGTAGTTGTAAAGCCTGGTGAAACCAAAAAGGAATCTGTCTCTCCTTCAAAAAAGTTAGAACAGATATGGAGACGATCTGACGGTAAAAATACAGATCAATCCTCGTTAAACAGCTTGCTTTCCACCTTATCTCATCTTAGATGCGACAGGTACATTTCAGACAAAAGAAAAGAGGAATTCACTAAACCTTTACATACTATTCTGTTAACCGGCACGAAAAAATACACATTATCGATATTTCCCGAAACTGAAAAGGGAAGTGAAAAATACCCGGCTCTCTCTTCAGAAAATGACTATCCATTTTTGCTTACAAAACTTCAGGTGGAAAACATTATGAAAAAATCAGGATGGATAGATAAAAAACCTGAACAACCTTAGGAATTGAAACCAAAAACTTGTCGGAGCGGAGCGGAGATCCTGTCTGGAGCGAAGAGGAAGCGGGAAAATTTGATATTAGTACAGCCACAAAGTCACAAAGA
>CBFDCD010000005.1:0-21282 GCA_965603225.1 uncultured bacterium | reverse complement strand
TGAAATCAAGAACGTTCATGCCTAACTTTTACCAAAGAAGATTTTTTTAAGTCAAGTTTATTTGCACGTAGTATAAAAAATATAAAGCGAGGCGCTTCTATTTCCAGTGCAAACTGGATCGGTTAGCGGAAACGGCTTTAACCCTGTGTGTATGGTATATAAATTTTAGGAGGCTCGGAATTGAAGATTAAAATTGCATGTGCCACTGATGACGGGAGAGAGCTTTCAAGAGACCATTTCGGTTCAGCAAAGTTTTATCTTATTTATGAGCTTCATTGTGAAACAGGGGAAATTACATTTTTAGAAAAAATAAAAAACACCACTGAAGAAGAAAGGGGGCATGGAGACCCTGAAAAGGCACGGGGGGTTTCCGGGTTAATGAAAGAAATAGATGTCTTGGTAGGGCTTGCAATGGGAACAAATATCGCAAGAATAAGAAAAAAATTTGTCCCGGTAATTTCAAGGAAAAAGGACATTGGAGAAACCCTGGAAAAATTAAAAGAAAAAGTATCACATATCAGGACTGAGATAGATAAAGCAACGGGAGAAAAGAGAAATGTTATAATAATAAAATAGCAACTCATATAAATGGGCAGCCTGCCTGTTCCGGCACTGCAAACAGGTTTGTGTTTAGCTTGAAACACCACAGTGGCAAAGCATGCTTGCTGGTCCCGTAAAAAACTATTTTATGCATTACATGGCAAGCTGTTAAAGACAAAGTCTACCTCATGAAAAAAGTACTGAGGTATATAAATAAGCAATACTATAAAAACCTAACGGCCCAATAATAAGGGGCAGCCATTTATCCTACAAAGGTAACGATATTCTCTATTTTTTCACGGGCAGTCTTTATGCGGGCGATTGGATACTCCCAGTCCGGATACCCTACGGCCAACCCAATTATAATGCGTTTCGATTCAGGAATGCCTGCAATTTTTCTAAGATGCTCCGGATAATCTACAATGGCTCGCATAATGCATGTGCCTAAACCAAGTTCCGGTGCGGCAAGGGCAATATTCTCAGTAACCAGACCAATGTCTAAAATCGGCCAATCGCTTTGAAGTGTTTTATCTACAACCACAACAATGACAGCAGGAGCATTGTAAAACTGTACCATTTTTTCGCTCCAGCTTTTTTTCTTGTTTGTCTTGTTTATGTGTAATATTTCGAATATCTGTTTTGCAAGGGCTACCTGTCGTTCTTTATAAACACCTTCAAGCACAGGGGCAATATCCCTTGTTTGTCCAACAGGTACATCAGGATTTGGTAATCTTCCAAGGCGATAGTCCTCTAAATAGGCTGTCTTTACATTTTTTAGGGTATCCGCCCTTATCACAAAAAACTCCCATGGCTGGAGATTAACGGCAGAAGGCGCATGAGTCGCTATCTCTAAAAGTTTAATTATGAGCTGTTCAGGAATTGGATTAGGCTTAAATGCCCTTATAGACCTTCTGGACAGAATAGCTTCAATAAGTTCCACTGGAGACCTCCTAATAATTATATTACAACGTTCAGAGCATAAAAAATTGACCGTATCATGTCAACATTAAATAAAAAATTGTAGCAGCACAGCCATAAAAAAACTAAGGCTCTAAAATAATTCAACCTCTTCGGTTAGCCATTAGTCCCGCCTGAAGCAGGATTAGTATTGAAAAGGGGTGGAAATGAGAGATTTTAGAGAACTTAGTCAACAATTCAATGAGGTAACGAGAATATTAAACACTTTTATCCAAAAGCTAATGGCTAAAAGCTAACCGCACCGGTAGAAATAATTCATTGTTTCTCATTCAAATATGATACATATTATACATGAACAAACAAAAACGTATATTGTTGGCCGTGGGAGTTCTTGTATTAGATTCGGTTATTTTTTTTCTGCCTTTAACCGCCTTTTTCCTTGCTTATGTTATAATCTATAATCCACCATGGGTAAAAAATTTTATTGCTGGGCTGGATTGATTGCTAAGGTGGTTAGTGGTCAGAATATATCCGGGCTAGCAGCATTGAGCTTAAAGATCTTAAGACCGAACCATCCACAAGGAGCTTAGAACCTAATGCCCCAACCGGTGTCAAAAAAATCAACAGGAATGTTCAGCAAGGAATTAAGTGAAAAGGCTCTAAAGTTAGGTTTTATAGCTATAGGGTTTTCCAGACCAAACACCCCTTTGCATTTTGAAAGGTTTCAAAAGTGGATCAATGAAGTTGAAATGGGGGATATAAGCTATTTAAAACGGCACGTGGATTTGAGGAAAGAACCTGAAAAGCTTCTAAGTAACTTAAAGGCAATAATCTCTCTTGCCTACCCTTATCCGGCAAACAAGCCGACAACCCCTGACGGATACAGCGCAGCAAGATACACCACTCCTAAAGAGAAAGATTACCATATTAGCTTGAGGGGTTTGGGGAAACAACTCTGTGTATTTATTAAGGGGCGTTTTCCGGAAAGCCGTTGCAGGGTTTGCGTAGATTCAGCGCCTATTCTTGAAAGATCGTTTGCTGCTGAGAGTGGAGTTGGCTTTATTGGGAAAAACAATATGCTTATTGTGCCGGGATATGGGTCCTATTGTTTTTTAGTTGAAATCCTTACTACTGCAACATTTTCTATGCCCTCTCCCAAGCCCATAGAAAATAAATGCTCTTCATGTACTAAATGCATTGACAGTTGTCCTTCAGGCGCTTTGAAAGCTCCCTTTTGCCTTGATGTCTCAAAGTGTCTCTCTTATCTGACCATTGAATTTAAGGGTACTGTTGCCAAAAAGGCAGCGGAAAAAATGGGTAGTGTCTTTTTTGGGTGCGATACATGCCAAGAGGTCTGCCCTTTCAACAAAAAAGATCCTCCTGTTGTTTCCCTTCCGTCTACAGGCGATATCCTTTCAATGGATGAGGTTGCTTTTGCAAGTGTCATGGGAAAGACTGCCTTTGAAAGAGCAGGCCTAAAAAAAATAAAGTCAAACATAAGGTTAATCAGGCAATAAAGCAATGGTTGCCCGTTTTCCTGCTCCATCGTAGCCCCATAAACAAACTGAATTTATCCCTGGCTGTTTCCTTTAGATTATGTAATAATTTAAGGCAGGTTCTTGCTGTTTTTTTTCTATTCGCCTTAATGTTAGGTCAGAATGGTTTCATAAAAAAGGCTAACATGCAAAGGAGTTTTCATAATGAACAATCCATTACGATATAATATAGCTGACGCAAGATTGACATACAATGGTCATTACGAGCCGATAGAGATGAATGAGAGTAAGGTCTCCTCCTTTAACCTCAGGCATCAAGAGGTGCTGAATTTTTATGACCTTGAGCTGGCAGAGGGCACTGTTTTTATGATTGATGAAAAGGTTAATGGTCGCTCTAATCTTGGGGTATTCAGGAGCAAACAACTTCGCCAGGCGATTATACTTGCCGCTTCTCTGCCCGCTGTTGCAGTTGCTATCGATGGTCTTGGGTCATTAAAAAAGTTTACAATGGATCTTCAAACAAATGCCCTCATTAATCAACTAAAAAGGCATAACGATCGTGTTGCCGCGCAGGTAATGAGCGAGGTGCTTCAAATCACAACGGAAACCTTTGATGTGGGCGAGGAGGTTATTATAGAGAGCGCCATAACAGAGGGTGTAAGGGTTAAACCTGGTGTTGAAGCCGGAGGAAACCCAACAGTGCCGGTCGGGGCTCTTTTTGGAAAAGAAGAGCATTGCAGCCGATACGGCCACGGTCTTAGCAAGGAAATTTATAAACTGTCCATGGGATCGGATGTTATAGACGGCACTGGGAAATCAATAAAAGGCATTCACAGTTCTCTTACGTCCCTCTTCGTTACAGAGTCGGGCTTCAAGAGACACCTGCCTGACATCTACGTAGAACGTTGGATGACAGGCGCACCCTTCCCGGAATTTAATCCAAGGGACACAACATTAAAGGAAGAGGCCAAAATTATAGCGGAAGCATGCGGGATAAAAGATTTATCACAAATGACCGCCTTTTTTATTGACAGGCCACGGCATATACCTGCCATGGACCAGCTTAATAAAATAGGCGTTGCTACCCCATTTGACAAAGATGGGGATCTGTTTCCCGCTTTAATTATGGGGCTGGAAGACCTGAAGTTTCCGGACAAACGCTCCCTTGTAAGCATGATTGGAGAGATAGGAGGAAGTGCGGAATGGACCGTCGGCTCTCTTCCTTTGGTTTGGCGTGGCGGCCAGAGCCTTGGTATGCTGACCAGCCAGAGCTCCCTTACTAAAAAGAATCGTTCAGACGAGGAGCTGTGGAATGAGCGATTTCACTACACTGAGGACGAGCTAATCCTCCTCCAGGATGCACGTTTTGAACAAAAACCATTTTTTACCGTTGACGATATTATGGAGAAACCCTTTGCAGGCGGAGTTAGTGCATTCTGCGCCATATCTGATAATTATTTTCTTCCACAGTTAAAAGGTGTCAGGATAAATCGTGAAAACGGACATATTGATACAGATACACTTATGATAAACTCCCTTGGCAATATAGAGCACTGGCACCTTTCGTTTAAGTGTACCCACGGAATAAATGCAACTGCAAAAAAAATGACATCACCGAAGTCTGCATTAATTAATCATGAAACGCTTAACATGGAGAGAGAAATCAAGGATATGTCTACTGATGAAATGCAGCGCTTTAGGCTTAAGCTGTTTTTTATAAACGAATATTACCCAGCTATAATCCATACCTCCGGAAAGATGGCTGTGCTTGAAAAAACCATAGAGTCTTTGATTGCCAGAGATGCGTTAAGCGAACAAGATCGAGAAATAGTCAAGGCCGTGGTAACGGCCATGCCGGAATGGTTTATTAGTGCATCATGAGGAGATAGCGAAAGATTCCCTTTATAATTCAGCGCCCTTGGTCAAGATTATGTCTCCGTCCCTGTTGTACACCAGTATCTTCAATGTTAGGGGTTTATCCGTTGTTTTTCCTATTGTATATTTGCCGTCGATTATTGTAAACCTGTGGATAAAAAAACGTCTCCCTTTTCTATAATTTTCCGGCACCCCGTCCTTTAGTTGTGAGCTGGGGTAAACCCATCTTTCTGTTTCGCCTGAATCCGTTAAACTAACAATTACAAAAACATACCCTCCTACAGGCTGTTCATTGGTTTGAGTGTTGACAAGTTTAAATCTGACGCTTATTGTTGATTTGTCTCTTTTTATTTTTAAGTCCTCTGCGTCAACAAGCATGGGAACAGCAACAGACGGCTCATTAGGCTCAACCACGGGTATCTGTCCAGCAACCGGCTCTGGGCGTTTATTTTTCTGTTCTTCAATATAGTTATTTAGAAAGGCAATGTCTTCTTTATGCTTTTTAATGTCTTTATCAGCCATTGTAATTGCTATATTGAGATTGGCTATTTTAGCTGTATACATTGCATTTCTTCTATAGATATCAAAGTATTCATTAATAATAAATATAGTAGCTATAATATACAAGACGAGAAACAATGCAGCGAACAGCAAAATGCCAGGGGATATCTTAAATGTAACCACCCTTCCAACGTTTTTAAAAACCATTACTGTTAGACGCTTTTGATTTTTAAAGCTTCTTTTTATGGGCTTTTTGCCAACTCTATCTTTTTTTTTATCTTTTTCTCCCATTTCCTGTCTCTGCTATTATATAAAAGAAATAGATGCCATCAAGCGAATAAAACAATAAGCACCAATTTTTCATTAAGGAAAGAACTAATGTATTTATCCCTTTCTAAGTTGTCAATACAAAAATATTGAAACAAAGGCTGGCAAAAATACATATTGTGTGGGATTGAAACAATAAACACCCATGTTGTGCTAACCTTTCATGTAATCTTTAATCAAGCTCTTATGGTGTCAGCACAATACAGAGGGGTAATCTGCTATGAGCTTTGGGGTGTTATCAGGATGGGAAAATTTTTTAGAAACATATAATCATCATGGAAATACCCAATAGGGTCATTATATAAGAGGGCTGGGCATAATTACCTTCTTTTCTTTAGCAGTAAAATAATGATCATGGATGCATTATATTCACGCTAAGGCTGTTTGTTTTGACGCTGCTCAAAAGAAAAATATAAGTTCTTTAGCATGGAATCGTTCTAAAGGTGCTCCCATAGCAAGAACATTCAAAAAAATTTGACATGTTCCCTAGTCCCCTGGTTTCTTACTTTGCATATTCCGTTGCCCTTATTTCCCTAATTACAGTCACCCTGATTTGCCCCGGATAGGTTAGGTCTGTTTCTATTTTTTTAGCAACTTCCCTGCAAATAAGCGCTGCCTCAAAATCGTCAACTTTATCACTTCCTACTATTATTCTCAGCTCTCTGCCTGCCTGAATTGCATATGATTTGGTAACGCCCTTAAAAGACGAGGCAACCTTTTCCATGTCTTCAAGTCTCTTAACGTAAGATTCAAACATCTCTCTTCTTGCACCTGGTCGTGCCCCTGAAAGGGTGTCTGCAGCCTGTAGAATAACATCATAAACTGAATTGATCTGTATGTCCTCATGATGAGCCGCTATAGGATGGACAACAGTCTCTGGTTCACCATATTTTTTGGCCAGATCAGCGCCGATAGTGGCATGTGCACCCTCAACTTCATGGTCCACTGCCTTGCCTATGTCGTGCAGAAGCCCTATTCTCTTTGCCAGTTTTGTATCCAGTCTCAGCTCGGATGCCATAACACCACAGATAAATGCTACCTCAATAGAGTGTTGCAGGACATTTTGTGCATAGCTGGATCTATATTTCAGCCTTCCTATTAACTTTATAAGTTCCGAATGTATGCCATACACTCCCACATCAAAAGTTGCCTGTTCACCTGCCTCTTTTATGCTCGAATCAATCTCCCTGCCCACCCTTTCCACGATCTCTTCAATCCTGGCAGGGTGAATCCTTCCATCCTCTATTAATCTCTCTAAGGCAACCTTTGCCACCTCCCTCCTTACCGGGTTAAAACCCGATAAAACTACTGCCTCCGGTGTATCATCAATGATAAAATCTATGCCAGTAGCGGCCTCAAGTGCCCTAATGTTCCGTCCTTCTCTCCCTATTATTCTTCCCTTCATTCCGTCATTCGGTAGATTAACCACTGATACGCATTCTTCTGCAACCCGGTCGCTGGCATATCTTTTTATAGACAAGCTCAATATTTCTTGGGCCTTTCTGTTAGAGATTTCCTTGGTTTCTGCCTCTATTTTCTTAATAAGCTTGGATGCCTCGTGTCTTGCCTCTGATTCCATGGAAGAAATTAGCATCTCTTTGGCTTCCGCAGCCGAAATCCCCCCGATACTCTCTAATTTTTTCCTCTCATCTTCTATAAGCTCCTCAAGCTCTCCTTTTTTCTTCCCTAGTTCAATTTCCCGGTTTGCCGATGAGCTTTCTTGTTTTGCAAGTTTTGACTCTCTATGACCAAGCTGCTCGATCTTCTTGCTCACGGACTCTTCTTTTTGAAATAATTTTCTTTCCTGACCCTGAAGCTCTTTGCTCCTTGACCTTGTCTCTTCTTCAAAATTAATTTTAAGTTGATAAAGTCTGTCTTTTGCATGAAGCTCCGCTTCTTTTTTAATTGTTTCAGCCTGTCTGCTTGCGTCAAGGATAATTTTTTTGGCGTATTCTTCCGAAGAGCTGATCTTGCTCTCTAACATTTTTTTCCGAATGATAATGCCAGCCGCTACACCAAGCAAAATTCCCGCCCCTGCAACAATAACCAACTGAGCGATCAACATTTTAATCACCACCTTTTTATGCTTTAAGAGTTTTTGTAGGAATAAGGAGGGGATAACGGAGATTTAACGAAGCGTCGTATACTTTCTGTTTGGTGCAGATTAGTGATTCTTCATGGAACGTTATTGTTGTGACAATATGTATCTTTAAAAGTCCGCTTTTATAGTAATGATATATAATTACAGTGAAAGCTGAGCCTTTTATTCTATTGCTCAACAGTGTGATTTTTCGACTTATTTTTCAACTTATTGCCGTCAATTCGTAATTTCCCCCGCTGCAATGCCGTGTCAGCAGCGTTATTTGAACCTGATATCTATCAGGTGGGTATGCCGTTGCCCCATCAGGTCTATTAATAAACCAAAGCGCATACGCGCACAGGCGCTCAACAGAACACACAAAGGCAAGAGGGACAACCCTTTCTCGTTAATGTTGGCTCAAAGCCGTCTACTAATCACGAACATAGCAGGGGAATATTTATTATAACACCGTATCCAACCTTTGCATTAACCTCTGGGACCTTCTTTCGATTTCTGTCAATAAATCCTTTTTTTCTTCTGAGAGCTGAAAATAATCACCTGCTATATCAAGAGCAGTTAAAACTGCTATTTTATCGTCCGTCAGTCCTTTTCCAGAATCACTTATCTCTTTAATCTTGCTGTCAACATACGCCGCCGCTTCTATTATCTGGTCCCTGTTATCAGAGCCCCTTACAACATATTCCTTGTCCTTTATTTTAATGTTAACTTTTTCACCCATGGGACAATTTTATCAACACTATAGTTTAAGTTTATCAATTTTTTCTAATAATTGTGCCAATCTGTTTTGTGCTAACTCTCTTTTTGTTTGCAAATTTTTTATATCGTCAACAATGGAATCCATTTTCTCATCCTGGGCCTTTATCTTCCTTTCCAAGGCTAATTTATCCTCTTTCAGGGAGATTACCAGGGAGATAATAGCATCTACCTTCTTCTCTAATAAATCAAATTGATCTAATTCGATCGGTCCCATATGGTGTTTAGATTTATCCGTTTTTTTTATTATATCTTTACTGTAAGGAAAGTCAAGTGATAAGAAATTAAGATATGCAGATAACTGAAAAGGCTGGATAAACAGGGAGGACTATCTATTTAATAAGATTGATGAGGCGTAAAATAAAAAAAATAACCCCAACTACCATACCAAATATGGCGCAAAGTTGGGCTATAAAAAACAAATAAAAAAGCCTTGTTTTTATCTCCGCATCTCTTCCGTTAGGTCTATTCCTTCTGGTGTTAGGCTCGAGTTTACTGTTCATTATTCCCGGCAAATATACTCTTCCGTTATGTTCTGTGAGGACAGAGGGTAACTGCTTTCTTGGGTTATTTTCTTGCCTGCAAAGATGCCTTAATCTTTTTTAATCGCAAAAAGCTCTCTCGTTCTATTTCTTCCATCCTCATTTCTATATGCTTAATGGTTGCCTGGAGACGAGGAACAACAATATATTCCAATGCATTAACCCTTCTTTTTGTCTTTTCAACTTCCTCTGCAATCCCCCTGACAGACTCTTCAACTTCTGCAAGTCTCACAATTGCTATAAGGGTCTCTTCGAACCCCTTAGCAGTGTCGTCAATTTTTCCGTTTGTGCTAAGAAACCCATATCCTCTCTCGCTCATTCGCCGAATGACATTATCCGTCTTCATAATAGGAACATGAACGCCCATTATGTTTTTTGTTTTTACGTTAAAGTTTATATCCCTCAATGTTATCCGGCTTATTTGATCCAATTCCTGAGATCCTATTAAAACCTCAGATATGGATAAATCATAAAAGGCGTCCTTTAATTTTTCCTCTACATCGCTTTTTGCATCCTTATATTGTTTAATAACAATCATAAATTCAGAAACAAGGGCATCTCTTTTTTCCTTTAACAGTTTATGCCCTCTTTCTGCAAGCTTCATCCTCTTTTTGAGCTTTAACAGCTCCATTCTCGTTGGCTTAACATTCTGCAAGATATCTGCCATTGATTATTCTCCTGTCTTCTCTGGAGAGGATTTTTTATAAAACTGTTTAACGTATTTTTCGTCTATTCTTTTAAGTTCTCCCTCGGGAAGCCCTGACAGAAGTTCCCATCCCAGGTTAAGGGTTTGTTCAATCGTCCTGTTTTCACCTGACTCCTGGGCCACAAATTGTCCCTCAAAAACATCTGCAAATTTTAAATTAAGTTTATCTCTTTCACTGAGTGCCTCTTCACCTACGACTGCTACAAGGCTTCTCACGTCTCTTCCCTCAGCATAAGCGGAATAGCACTGGTCGGAAACGCCTAAGTGGTCTGCCCTTGTTTTTCCTTCGCCTATTCCCTCGTTCATTAGACGGGACAGGCTTGGGAGAACATCTACCGGAGGATAAATTCCTTTTCTGTGTAATTCCCGGGAAAGCACAAACTGCCCCTCTGTAATATAGCCTGTAAGGTCAGGTACAGGATGTGTGATATCATCATCAGGCATAGATAATATGGGCATCTGTGTAATAGAGCCCTTTCGTCCGGTAATTCTGCCTGCCCTCTCATATATGGTTGAAAGGTCTGTATACATATAGCCTGGATACCCTCTTCTTCCAGGTACCTCTTCCCGTGCTGATGAAATTTCCCTCAAGGCCTCGCAGTAATTGGTCATGTCTGTAAGTATTACTAATACATGGGTGTCGTAATTAAAGGCTAAAAATTCGGCGGTTGTAAGGGCCATTCTTGGGGTAATAATCCTCTCTATGGCAGGGTCGTCCGCAAGGTTTATAAAGGAAACTATTCTTTCCAGGGCACCGGAAGACTCAAAGCTGTTCATGAAAAAATTTGCCTCCTCGTGGGTTATTCCCATGGCACCGAATATTACTGAAAAGGGTTCCTCTGAACCTAACACAGTGGCCTGTCGTGCGATTTGTGCCGCTAAATCATTGTGGGGCAACCCGGAACCGGAAAATATTGGAAGTTTTTGGCCGCGCACCAAGGTATTCATGCCGTCAATAGTAGATATACCAGTCTGAATAAACTCATCCGGATAAGACCTGGCCGTTGGATTGATGGCTGCACCTATTATTGGTAAACTGGTCTCTGGTATTATGTCAGGTCCTCCATCAATCGGTCTTCCTAAACCGTCAAAGGATCGACCTAATATCTCTTTTGACAAAGCAATACGCATGATGTCCCCGGAAAACCTAACCCGTGTCTGATCTGTATCTAATCCCCTCGTGCCTTCAAACACCTGGACAATGGCCACATTCTCTTGTGATTCCAGAACCTGGCCCATCCTGTTGTCACCTTCAGGTGTCCTGATGTGAACAACCTCTCCGTATGCCACGCCCTCCACTCCTTCAACAATCATAAGGGGTCCTGCAACCTGAGTAACAGATCTGTATTCCCTTGATTTTAAATCCTTCGCTTTATCTTTCATTGTTGGTTCCTCAAAGATTCAAATTCACTTTCAATGGATTTTATTAATTCCTCATATCTCTTGGAAAATTCCTTGTTTGGCTCATATTTCATACGAGCTATCTCATCCTTTACCTTAACTGTTGTTATCCGGCTTGCCACAATGCCTGATTCAATTGATTTTTTGACCTCATCGTAAAATTTCATGATAATTTTTAACATTTGAAACTGTTTCTCTTTAGGACAATAAGAATCTACCTCATGATAGGCGTGTTGTTGAAGGTAATCTTCTCTAATCATTCTTGATACCTCTAAAAGCGCCCTGTCTGCTTCCGGTAATGCGTCTTGCCCGACAAGCTGAACAATCTCCTGTAACTCGGACTCTTTCTCCAGAATGGCCATCATCTCACCCCTGATGGTTAAAAATTCTTTGCCGACATTGCTATCATACCAGTTTTTTACAAAACCAAGATATAGGGAGTAACTCGTTAACCAATTAATTGCAGGAAAATGTCTTCTGTCAGCCAGGTTTGTGTCCAAGGCCCAGAATGAGCTGACAACCCTTAATGTATTTTGTGAAACTGGTTCGGAAAAATCCCCTCCAGGCGGAGACACAGCACCAATAATGGAAACTGAGCCGATTCTTTTTTCCTTGCTTATAGTTACCACTCGGCCGGCCCTTTCATAAAAATCCGCAAGTTTGGTGCCTAAGTAAGCAGGAAACCCTTCCTCTCCGGGCATCTCTTCCAGCCTTCCTGAAATCTCTCTCAAGGCCTCTGCCCACCTTGACGATGAGTCAGCCATCAAGGCTACGTCATATCCCATATCCCTATAGTATTCAGCAATGGTAACGCCTGTATAAATAGATGCTTCCCTTGCAGCAACAGGCATATTTGAGGTGTTGGCTATCAAGGTCGATCTTTCCATTAGTTTCTCCCCTGTGTTTGGGTCATCTAACTCTGGAAATGTCATCAAAACCTCGGTCATTTCATTGCCCCTCTCGCCACAACCTACGTAAACAACCACTTGCGAATCGGCCCATTTTGCCAGCTGATGCTGGCTAACGGTTTTACCGGTTCCAAAGCCTCCAGGAATAGCAGCCGTTCCTCCCTTGGCTATGGGGAAGAATGTGTCATATATCCTCTGCCCTGTCAGGAGGGGCTCTTCCGGATCAAGTTTTTCTTTTAATGGCCGCCCTATCCTTACCGGCCATTTCTGCTTCATTGTTAACTCAACGTTCTCTCCATTGTCATTGAGTACAGCTATAACCTCATCAACGGTAAAGCTTCCGCTCTTAATCTCCACTACTTTCCCTTTTTTTCCTGGCGGAACCATTATTTTGTGAGCTATAACCTTTGATTCATCAACCTCTCCTAAAAAATCTCCCTCTTCAAGCTCATCGCCTTCCTTTGCAATAGGCTTAAAGTCCCACTTTTTTTCAGGGTCCAGGCTCGGAACATCAATGCCCCTCCCTATAAAATCACCTGACTTATCTTTAATCCCGAGTAGGGGGCGCTGAATTCCGTCATAAAAATTGGTAATAATCCCCGGTCCAAGTTCTACTGAAAGCGGAGCGCCTGTCCTTGCAACCTTTTCTCCTGGTTTGAGCCCGGTAGTGTCTTCATATACCTGGATATAGGCCAAATCCTCAATTAGCTTAATAGTCTCTCCCATTAAGCCTTCATTGCCTACCCTGACAACCTCGTACATTTCACAGCCTCTCATTTCCTTGGCTATTACAAGCGGGCCAGCGATGCTCTTAATTTTGCCTGTAGTATTATCTGTCATAATTTCCTCGCTATGCTATTTCAAATCCAACAGTTCTCTTAATAAGCTGTCTCATTGGGTCGATTTTATCCACCAAGGGGCCGCTACTATCTGGAATTTCCAAAATGATAGGCATTAGCCCTTTTTTGAATCTATTTGCCTCTTCTAATTCATTCCCTAATTCCTGGTACACCTTTTCTGTAACCAATAAAATCCCTATGTCATCGTCAAATAACCCCTTGATAATTTCCTTCGTGTTTTGACGTTTCATCTCGTCTATCAGAAAGGCTTTTCTAATGCCGGCAAGCCTGAATCCGTGTACAGTGTGTGTATCTCCAATAAGGGCTATTTCCATTATTTCCTCATTAATGATTCTCTTATGTTCTCTCTATCCAAATCTACCCCGGTGCTCCTGATGATAGCCAAGAGGTTGTGAACCTCCCTATCTTTAGAAATCAAGAAGCCTATAAGAGGACCTGGCCCAAATGGCTTTTTCTTTCTAATTTCATCTGCCTTTTGGTTTATTAATTTATCAAGCATATCTTCAAAGCACAGAACAGACCCTGTTTTTTCATGCTCTTGTTCAACGCTTGCAAGAGGCTCAAAATATACAGTATCCTCTAATAAGGGTAAAAGGCCGGAAATGTTTTCTTCATCAAAAACCGGCAAAATATCCTTTAACAATGGGCAGTCCGGTATTAAAAAAGCATTTATTTCTTCTAAGGTCATGTTATTGCTTTTCGCCCTTAAAATAATTTTTAGGTTCTGGGCCTCAACACACCTTTCAATATACTCTTTAAATTCTTTAATGCCCTTTGCCTTTAAAATACTTTGCCATAAATACGACCAATAAATTTTATCTAAGGTAGATTCTAAAAAATAAAGGTTTTTTGTCTCGTTATACTTTGTCGTTGCATCACTTAACGAACGATAGGGTGTTTTTTCTAAAAGAGCGACAAAATCATCCATGCTTTCTACGTCAATAAGGCTCGTAAAAAAGATAAGGTCCATCTCACCACCTTCCACTAAGGAATCCATGATTTGGTCTTTTCCAAAACCTCCATGTATGCCCCTCATGATTGCCCTTAAATTGATTACGTCCCACTTTCTAAGGATAAATTCTTGTAATTGCCATGCGCCCTTAGGTATAATGCTGGATATTTCTTTTCCCAGGTTAGAATACTCTTCTAAAACAGACTTTTCCAATTCTCTTGCATCGTTGAACGCCCCTTCAGAGAAGTAAGGAAAATAATCCGTTCCCTCTAAAAGAGATACTATCTCTCCTGGTGATGCACAGCCCCACAGATCATCCCATTTATGGGAGGAAATAAACTTTCCTTCTTTTGCCATTACCTTTGCATTGACATAGAGGTATGAAAGAGCTTCTCTGATCATATGCTGTCCCCAAAAAGTATCTTGGCCACCTCAACCCTAATGCTCTCTCTTAGTCTGTCCAGTTTGGTCTCAAGGCTATTGTCAACCTCTACAGCTTTCTCTATGTCCCTGACGACCGCACCTCCTAAAAACTGCATAGGCTCTTTGGATAAAGACAGCTTTATGTTTCTGCCTGTTCCCTTTTTCACCAGCTTTGCTGCTTCTTCCAACATGGCCTTGTTAAATGTTTTTAGGTCGTTTTTATTTAAGGCCAACTCTATGTTATTTCCGTCTAAAATCTCTGAGCCAGAGGCTATTAAATCAAACAGTATGTTCTTATAAACAAAGTTATCTTTTTTCCCTTTCTCTGCTAATTCCTTTAAAACTTCTTTGGCCTCTTCGAATGATCTGGTAATAGCCTTCTCCTGAGAATCCATCATCTTTCGTCTTACATGGATTTTTGTTTCTGCAATTACTCTTTGTCTCTCAAGGGACGCTGTTCTTTTTCCATCAGATAAGGTCTTTTTCGCCTCTAACGTTGCCTCTTGACTGGCTGTGTTTTTTAGCCTGTCCGCTTCTTTTTGTGACGTAAGCAGTATCTCAGAAATTTCTTTCTCTGCCTCAGCCTCTATATGGGATATTATGTTGTCAACCCCTTTATCCGACATGATTCTCCTCTATTACATAGAATATGTTATCAACATATTTTCTTTAAGCACCCATAATCTTTGTGCCAACAAAAATCAGGATAGCTATAAGAAGCCCAAAAATTGCAAAGGTCTCCGCCATAACGGCAAGCACAATAGCCTGCCCAAAGGTTTCCGGTCTTTTTGCTACAGCCCCCATACCGCTTGCTGCAATAGCTCCCTGGGCTATGGCGGTAATGCTACTTAAACCAATAACAATACCCCCTCCAAGGGCGGCATATCCCATTCCCAAGGGAATTTCCTTTACAGCTCCTCCCAGAACACCTACACCTATCAATATTAATACAGCGCCTAAAAATCCGTAAATGCCCTGTGTCTGCGGGAGGGCTTGGAGCACCAGAACAGGACCAAATTTTTTAGGGTCCTCTGATATAACGCCTGCTCCTGCTATTCCAGCCAGCCCAACTCCAATTCCAGAGCTAATAGCAGCAACTCCCATAGAAACCGCTGCGCCCATTATTGCCAACACTAACCCCACTGTTAGTTCCATGAATATTCCTCCCTTTTATTTAATCTCTAATGTTTCAAACTGTTTATTCAGGGGTGAAAACTCAGCCCCCCCGCTTTGGTAAAACTTTGTGAAAAATTCTACATAATGAAGCCGTAATCCATGGACAAAACTGCCCATTGCATTAATAACAAAATTAAATACATGTCCTACTAAAAAGACAATGACGGCAAAAATTATCCCTATAAACCCAACCTTGCAAAGCATTGCAGAAAGCACATTAACGGTCATTGCAATTCCGGTTGTGCACAAACCTAAGGCCATAAGCCTTGCATAGGACAGTACATCCCCCATATATCCGGTTACTTGGAACATTGACATAGCCTTGTGTCCAAATAAAAGCAACATAAAGGAAATTATAATAAATATAAGACCAATGGCCTTATACCCTATGATATAGAAAAAAATACCTGGCTGGGCAAACAAAAACCAGAGATTTTCACCTATTGCGTTCTTGATTTTGCCTCTTTTAACATTGTCCACAACCTGTATTACAACACCGATATTTACATGGACAAGCCCAATGGTCAGTGCTATTAAGAGAAAGGTCGTTACCCCTACCATAGGGTCAAATATCTGCACGGCCTTTAAGAAGGAAAGCTTAAGCCCAAAATCACCGAGCCATCCTCCTGTCAAACCACCTATAACAAGAGTAGCAACCCCTGCTGAGGCAAAAATAATACCGCCGTCTTTTACAAGTTGATTATACTTACCACCGCCCCGTATCAACAAAAACCCCAAAATAAATGCCATTATTCCGTACATTGCATCTGTTAACATGATTGAAAAGAAAAGCAGGAAACCAGGAACCAGAAACACTGTTGGGTCAATGCCGTTATAAACAGGCAGGCCGTAAAGGCGGGTTAACAGCTCAAAGCTACGGACAAACGTGGGATTTTTCAGTTGAACAGGGACATCATCGTTATCCTCAGGGTCTGATGTTTCTATAACGCATGTGTTGTGGCTGACATTTTTCATTTCTGCGACGGTTTTTTCCGCCATATGCTTAGGAACCCACCCCTCAATAACCACTACATTCTCCATAGAGGCAAATTTACTTTGACTCTCCTCTCTTTGCCTCTCGACTATTAACAACTCCTGGCATATTCTAAGCGTGTCTTTCCATTTTTTAGAAATGTCTCCTATTGCTGCCTCTTTCTTTGTCTTCTCTTCGCCTAACAAGACCAATCTCTTGTTGATGGAATCTATTGCCTTGTCTGGTGTTCCTTCCAGGCCTTTTATTTCTATTCTTTCCCAGTTCAGACGACGTAGATTTGTCAAAATCGAAACAGTTTCTTCCTTTAAACAGACCAAAGCTACTGCTGACTTATTGTCGGATGTCTCTTTAACTCCAAGATAAAATGTATTATTGGTCAGCTCTTTTAAGCGCTCTCTTATTTTTTCTAAATCTTCGTTGGGCACAATTCCTAAGATAACAGACAAAAGCTCTGTTTCCCCAGCATCACTTAAGTCTACCTCTAAAGAACGAATCAGTTTTAATGATTTTATCGTTTTTTCTGATTCATTAATCTCTTCATCAATTTTTTCTAAACCATTAACCGGTCCTTCTATTTCTCCTTCAATTTTTTCTAAAACACCATCAACATGCTCTATCAACTCTTTGCCATATATCTCTCTGGTCTCGATTTTTCTCGGAGGCGAAGGTGCAAAAATTCCCTTCATAAAACCGTCTACCTCCTCCGGATCATACCTTCCAAAAAGATCCAGGAATCTGTTAACAGAAATGTTTTGCGTGGCAATTTTTCTAATCATTGAGGATGGGGAATGAGGGTTTAGCAGATTCTTTAACACAGGGTCAGTTAGTTTCTCCGTAAAATCGGTAAGGTGAAATGTGCCAAGCTCTTGCAGTTTTTTTATTAGCTGATACCTGTACCCCTCTAAAGCGAGTATCTGTATCTTTTTCATTCGTGTTGGTCGCAGCATGATTCTAATCCAATACTGAATGTACGATAAATTCTTTTGACTTTTCCAGGTTCTTTAAGGCCTCTTTTTCGAGGTCCTCAGTATTTTTTTTCCAATTATCCGCAATGGCCTGGCCCTCTTGTTTCGCCTCTTCCACGGCATTGCTTATCATCTTCTCTACCTGGTCTTTAGCGTCTTGTCTCTTCTCCGCTACTATTTTTTCGGCCTCTTTTTTGGCATCTTCGACTATTTTAACTGCCTCTTTTTTGCCGTCCTCTATTCTGTTTTTTATATCCGTTTCTGTCTTTTTTATCTTTTGTAATGATTCTAAAATCATCCTAAACCTCGCCTAAATGACTGATTAAAATCTTTATTTATCAGGTTGTTTGTGCTCTGGGATAAAGGCTACGATTATTATGTCCCCTGCCTTAGCCCTGTCTCCCTGTAAAATAATGTGTTATTTTAAAACCGAAAGGCCTTCAGTCTTTTTGGATGGTGTTGCAGATCCTTCTTCCTTCTTTTGTCCCAGGTCTTTCATCTTACAGTTTCCCTCAAATATAACGCCCTCCTGTATGATTAATTTCGGGGACTCAATGTTTCCGAATAGCTTGCCAGGAACATTTATTTCTATTCTGTTCTCTGCAAAGATATCGCCGTGAACCTCTCCGGTTATTATCATATCGCCAACATGTATCTGCGCTTTTATAACTGCACTTTCCCCTACTATTAAGATACCGTTGGAAAAGATTTCCCCTGATAGTCTTCCATCTACCCTGACCATTCCTGTAAAGGATAATTTACCTTCAAATTCCGTATCCTTTCCTAAAAATGCATTTATCTCGTTTTTTGATTTTTTCATTAAAATATATCACCCTATACACATTAACAGCGGCTTAATACCATGTCCTTATAATTAATTGCAAGCAAAAACATATGGCTGAGATAATTTTTTATTAAATAATTTGATTGTAGGGTATTTTGTATTATAATAGTGTAAATAAAAGACATGAATCTCTCTTTTATCTTGACAACATGGCCATGCTATGATTAGAAAACTAATAATCTCAAATCGATAACATTAAAAGGATTAATTTATGAAGCGAACATTTCAGCCGAGTAATTTAAAAAGAGCCCGTACACATGGATTTCAGGAAAGAATGAGCAGTAAGGGTGGAAGAAATGTGTTAAAAAGAAGACGGGCTAAAGGACGAAAAAGGTTGTCCGCCTAAACAAGTGGGCCAAATCTAAAAAAATTGTATATATATTGTCTCTTGTAGGTCTGTAGAAAAAGGTTGTTCACCTTAAAAAAACATGAAAGATTATTAAAAAGGGCTGAGTATACCGCCGTAAACCAAAACGGGGAGAGATATTATACGAAAAATTTTTTAATAGTCTTAAAACCAAACGGTTTGGATATTGCCAGGTTAGGCATAACAGTAAGTAAAAAAGCGGGGAATTCTGTAAAAAGAAACAGGATTAAAAGATTGATAAGAGAGTTTTTTAGGCTTAATAAAAAAGAAATTTCAAAGGGGCTCGATATCGTTATAGTAGTTATAAAAATACGCGATAAATGCAGCCTTTTACATATTAAAGAAGAGTTAGGAGGCCTATTAATAAAAAATGATAGCCTCGCTTCTTAAACCACGATTTTATGCGCTGTTCTTAATTAGACTCTATCAGTTAATTTTATCACCTTTTCTGCCAGCCTCTTGTCGTTTTACACCAACGTGTTCCGAATATGCCTCCCTTGCTATCAACAAATACGGTATAATTAAAGGAGGATGCCTCGCCCTCATGAGGATCCTTAAATGTCACCCATTTCATCCTGGAGGATACGACCCTCTTATGTAAGGGAATTATTTGCCTGCTATACATAATTTTACAATATCGAAAAATAATTAAAAAACGCGAGATTTTTTGAAAATGTATTACTCGTAATTTGTTTACCGAGTTGACACCATTTAAAAACCTTATAATAACAAAGTCTTCATAAAGCAGGGCTAATCTTATACAGGTTGTTATGGTGTATCATATTATTTAATCAAGGATTTATTTATGGATAAAAAAACAGTGTTGGCCTTAGGACTGTCGTTTCTTGTTTTTCTTGTATGGTCTCTATTATTCGGCCCAGAAACAAAAAATAAGCAAGAAGACAAAAAGGTGGCCCATGAAATGGAGGAGGTCCAGCCTAAGCCAAAGGAAAAATCAATACCATCGGTCACAAAGCCGGCCCTCATCGTTGAAAATGCGAAAGACGTTAAGGATATTACAGTTGAAACCGACCTTTACATCGCGGTATTTTCCGGATCTGGTCCGCTTATTAAAAGTTTTAAATTAAAAAATTATTTGTACAGCCTTGAGAAAGGTTCCCCGTTAAAAGAATTAATTAACACAAAAAATAAAGACGGTAGTGGCTTTACTGTCGGGTTCTCCGGTCAAAACATCCCTCTTCTTAACACGTATCAATACTCATTTAGCGGCCGGAATATCAATATTAAAGAAGGCGATAAGCCGGAGGAGATAATCTATAGATGGCTATCCCCTGAAGGGCTGGATATTCAAATAAAAGTTATATTCCATGCCGATAATTACAAAATTGGGGTGTCTGCGGTTATAAATAATAATTCTAATTATGTTGTTAACGACAATCTCTCGTTGAATTTATCACATTCTCCTTTGGATAAAAGCAAGAGATACGGTGTTTTTGAAGGTATGGGCCTTTTCTTAAATAAGAAATTAAAACAGGTTGATGTTAAAAAAATCAAGGATAGTCAATTTTCAGAAAACATATCTTGGGTGTCCTATGAAGAGCCATATTTTATAAAGGCCATAATTAATGAAAAAACTGAAAAGGCCTCTGTGAAAGGCATTACCCTTCCTAATGGGGAAATAAACATATCTTATGTGCCGTTGTTAAAGGTTGAACCAGGAGAGAGAAAAACAAGTGACTTTTTTCTTTATTTTGGTCCCAAGGATATCTCTATTTTAAAGTCTTTACATAGCCACCTTGAAAAATCTATATATTTTGGATGGTTTGATATTATTGCAAAACCAATATTGTATACCCTGCGTTTTTTTAATAAATATGTCTCTAACTATGGTTTTTCCATTATTTTAATCACTATAATTATTAAGATATTGTTCTGGCCCCTTACCCATAAAAGCTATCAATCTATGAAGGAAATGAGAAAACTTCAACCAATGATGGCAAAGATACGGGAGAAATATAAAGACAATAAGCAGGAAATGCAGAAACAGCTTATGGGTCTTTATAAAATTTATAAGATTAATCCAATGGGCGGCTGCCTTCCGATGATAATTCAAATACCGGTTTTTTTCGCCCTTTATAGAGTCCTGCCAGGCTCCATCGAGTTAAGGCATGCCCCTTTTATGCTTTGGATAAAAGATTTATCTGCACCTGACAGGCTTTTTTCTTTTCCATTTCAAATCCCGTTCATGTCGCCTCCATATGGAATTCCAGTGCTAACCTTAATAATGGGGGCGTCAATGTTTCTCCAGCAAAAAATGACACCGGTTGCAGGGGACCCGACACAGGCAAAAATGATGATGTTTCTGCCCGTTGTATTTACATTCTTATTCATTAATTTTCCCTCCGGCCTTGTCCTTTATTGGTTAGTAAACAACTTACTTTCTATAGCCCAACAATATAGAATTAATAAACAATTGAATTGATAGCTATGTTTTTATAAAAACGTCCGATTTGTTCGCTTTGCCGCCTTTTTTTGATTTACCTACTGGCCCGGTAAATAAAAATTACGGTTAAATCACTTTCCAAAAACTTAAGGACCGCACTCACAGGCTGATTTTTTTATGTATATCAATATTAGGAGGAATAAATATGCCAACAACTATCGAAATAGAG
>CBFDCD010000004.1:0-22057 GCA_965603225.1 uncultured bacterium | reverse complement strand
TCTTTCTTTCCCCTCCCTTGATGGGAGGGGATTAAGGGGAGGGTGTAATAAACAGCTTATCCGTACCGCCTCCCTGTCTGCGTGCAACGCACAGGCAGGTAAAACACCCTGCGTATTGTTTAATACTTCATTATTCCAAAATCTGAGAACTTTGAATCCCTGATTTCTAAGCCATTCATCTCTTTCCGGTAATAGCTCAATAAATAGGGGAAAGTGCTTTTGGATACTGATAGATACCTACCTGCTGGATTCCCGCTTTCTCTGGAATGACAGGCACTTACCTTATCTCGTCATAAGTTCTCAATCAGTTGGGGTAGATTATATTTTGTGACTCTAATCACTGGATTCCTGCTTTCGCCTGCCTGTGCGTCCCACGCAGACAGACAGGAATGACGGAAACTTACACTCGATCGTCATTCCCGCAGAGGCTGGAATCCATGAGTTATTACCCCTAAATATTGAGCTGTTACAATATATCTTCCGATTGGCTGTTGCCTTCTGAATTTCAACCCTTCCATTTGTCTATCTCTCAAACATCTCCACAATAACATCTATACATCTGTTGATCCCCCTCCCCCTTACCCCCTCCCACAGGGGGAGGGGAATAACTTACCCACTAATTTTGTGAAAGGGCCCTTTTTACATGTGTTGTGTTTAATCCAAAATAGAAATCTTGGTACCTTAGATGCTGTTCTTCACTACTTGACAGGGAATTTTCATTTCTTTATACTCTCCCCATTCAAAAATAGTATAAATCGAATCTAATAAATAATTTTCCCTGTGACACCTTCAAGCTATGCATAAAACTTTAAAGTAAGGAGGAACTAATGAAGGTTGCATTTATAGGTCTCGGAACAATGGGGGCAGGCATGGCACTTAATATACTTAAGGCCGGAAATGAACTTACCGTTTATAATCGCACTATAGGAAAGGAAAAAGATATAATCAATGAAGGGGCCACATGGGCGAAATCACCAAAAGATGCTGCTGCAGAAGCGGAGATCATAGTCACATGTGTCAGCGATACCCCGGATGTGGAAGAAATTATTCTGGGTGAATACGGAATTATACATAGTGCTTTGAGGGGCTCGATTATTATAGACATGTCAACTATAAGCCCAACTGCTACACGTCATATTTCCGAAGAACTCAGTAAAAAAGGGGTGAAAATGTTGGATGCGCCTGTCTCTGGAGGACCTGAGGGCGCCCAGAACGGCACATTGGCCATAATGGTAGGAGGAGATGGGGAAGACTTTGAGAAAGCGTTACCTATACTGGAGGCTATGGGAAAAACAGTCACTCATGTTGGTCCTATCGGGGCCGGACAAACCACCAAAGCGATTAATCAGATCATCATTGCCGGTACTTATATCTCCGTTGCCGAGGGATTAACCTTGGGCATGAAAGCTGGCCTTGATATGGAAAAGGTTATTCAAGCAATCAGTGGTGGTGCAGCCAGTTCGTGGGTATTGCATAACAGGGGTATCAATGTCGTAAAAAACACCTACCCTCTTGGTTTTCGAGTGCGGCTTCACCACAAGGATCTAAAGGTTGCCCTTGACACGGCCCGCGAATTAGGTGTCACAATACCAACCACTGCATTGGTTGCACAAATTGAAAGCGGTCTCATCGCTAGAGGCTACGGCGATGATGATGTTTCTGCAATTGGACGGGCCATTCGGGAACTGTCAGGTCTTGAATAGAAACCGACAAATAAAGTTTTTTGGTAATAAAAAAGGGGGATCAAAATGTTACCCCTTTTTTTAAATTGGTATCGAGGAAAATTTTAATGGGCAAGGACATTGCTCAGTCAAATCATCTTGGTTTCAATTGTAATCGGAGCGAAATGCGTTCTATAACACAAGCTTTTCGACAACAAAAAGGAGTGCGATAAGCACTATTGAAACCATTGCTACAACCATCCATGGATTAACTCTAAGGACGTCCGGAATGGTAATCTCACCAAAACTTCCTATCTGGAGCAATGTTTTTTCTATCCTCGGGTAAATTGCCGCAAAAACTCCCGTTCCAATCAGAATGCCAACCAGGCCTCCATAGAGGGCATCAAGAGAACCCTGGCCTATTGCACCGGATAGTGTGCCTGGGCAATAGCCAAGGGTAGCAAAACCAACACCAAAAATAATACCTCCGATAAGCGATGTACCAATAGAACCAGGCTTTATGTGGAGCTGTACCAGCCCGAGGTATTTAAGTAAATGGATCCCGACCATTCCAGTGATAACAGCTGAGATCATAATCTTCAAAACGGTAAAATCCGTCAAGAGCAACTGCCCTAAAATAATATCGTACTTGGTCACTCCGCCTTTTTGAAGAAAAAACCCGAATACAATTCCTATGATTAATCCGAGAAAAAGCTGAAGTCTTTTCTTGGAATGAACATTCCTCAACATATATCTTTCTCCCAGCCTACGGAATTATCTTGTAGATAACCATTGCCGTTATTATACCGCTAACAAAGAAACAGATCACTGCCAGCCAGCTACTCACTGCCAGTTGAAGTGTTCCACTTATTCCATGGCCGCTTGTACATCCTCCAGCCCACCGTGCACCAAAGCCTATAATAACCCCGCCAAGCAGGGCAATTAACCAGCGTGTAATTAGTGCTGAGCCAAAGGTAGATGACCACGTATCCGGTATCCATTGCATATGAAACTGCCCAGACAATTTGGCAGAAATGAAGGATCCAATAATCACACCCACAACAAGCATCCATTCCCAATCCACGATTGGAGGAAACCTCACGTAATAGTTCTTTTCGAGCACTCTTTTTCCGCTAAAAAGACGTTCTATCATACCGCTGGTACGGGTAAAGGCAGTCGAGCATCCAATTGGTTTATCAGAGATCAGAAATGAAAACCAACTGAGTATGCCTATTCCTATCCCAACAATGTATGGAGACCATTGTTTCATCATTAACCATTCCAATATAAGAGCCTCCTCGTCAGATATGGAATTATCTATTTTACCAACTCAAAATCATCCTATAGATACTTAGATTGTATCAGCTCAGCAAATAGCGACAACTACCCTTTGTATTGTTGCCAGTTACAGGGGTAGCCGGTTTTTTTTCTGCCCCTGCTTATTGAGCTGTCACCTCAGATCTTAATATCCAGTGATATCTCCTCCATCTTCCTCCCAAGAAAATGGGGGCCATGGGGTGTAACACAGACAGGGCATTCCGGGCCATAGCCAGCTGCACTATAGGCAGTCATGCCTCCGGCAACATTGTATAAGTCTTTAAAACCCTTACTCTTCAGGATACTGGTTCCCATGCTGGAACGATGACCAGTGCTGCATACCAAGGCTGTTGAAATGGATGGATCTAACTCAGAGTAGCGCTCCCTCAGATCAGGGGCCGGAATATTCAGCGCGCCTTCGATATGAAAGCCCTGATACTCAGCAGGTGCACGCACATCTATTATGACCATCTCCCGTTTTCCAGTGCTCATATGGTGAAGTTCCTCTACGGATAGCTGGCCAACATGGTTAGTAGGAAATCCTGCCTTTGCCCACTCGAACATTCCACCCTCAAGAAATCCAATCACCCTATCGAGTCCAATGCGCCTCAGCCACACTACCGCTTCTTCGGCCTGAGAATTCCCATGGGGTACAAGCAGGATACCCTTATCAGGAGGTAGAATCCACCCGGAAAAGGTAGCGAAATTCCCTTCCAAATCTATATGATAGGCACCCGGCACATGTTGCCCCCCAAATGAGTCATAGCCTCTAATATCGAGTACTATGTTATTGCTGTCTTCTACCTTTTCTCGGAATTTCTGTGCGTCAAACGCCTTAAGACCGCTCAGGTTTGAAACTTTAGCAGGTCCACTTCCGTTGATAGAACTACAGCGACTGAAGTGATCAGGAACCGCAGGCATATTCGTGGTGAGTGTCTGTATAAATTCTTCCTTGTCTTTAATCTGGAGCGCGACGTTGTATTTCCTCTCATAGCCAATAGTGCTCGTCCTTTTGGCTCCCATAGCCCTACCGCATAGTGAACCTGCCCCATGGGCGGGGTAAACCTCGCAGAAATCAGGGAGCTTAAGAAGCTTATCGTGTAGGTTTTCATAAAGTTTTGATGCCAACTCCTTGGCCTTACCTGGAAAAAGGTCTGGCCGGCCAACGTCACCTACAAACAGGGTATCACCACAGAAAACCGCTACTGAATCTTCTCCTCTCGCTTCGTCAACAACCACATATGAAATATGCTCCGGGGTATGACCCGGCGTATCAAGTACAGTCAGCCTCATATCATCTATTGTGAACGTATCACCCTCAGCAAGAGGAACATGTTCAAATTTACAGTTTGCTGATTTTGGGGCGTATATCGTGGCCCCCGTCTTTTCCGCAAGGTCAAGATGGCCCGAGATGAAATCAGCATGGAGGTGTGTTTCCAGTATGTGTGTAATCTCCATGTTAAAATTTTTAGCCGACTCTAAGTAAATGCCTACATCCCTCCTTGGGTCGATTATGGCGCAGGTTTTTGTACCGCCCAAAAGATAGGAACTGTGGGCAATTCCCTTAACAAAAAATTGCTGTACTAACATAATGATTACCTCCTTTATACGTGTATTAATCAAACATTATCTATAAATAAAAGAAGTATATAATTCCTACCGATAACAATAATAGAAATGTCATGATTCCCACTGTCTTATGGTAGTCGACATTGTGATAGCCTCCTTTTGTCATGAGCAGGTAATTGAACTAATGGCTTGGCAAGATAAATGAATTGGCGGAACAGGAGGTTTTCAGTTCCTCAGCACTTTTTTAAAACACTTCTACAAGATCGTCAATAAAAATTAATTTGAATAGTGTGTACCGATCTCCACTCAAACAGGTATGAACTATTTATGATTAACCTCACCGATTAATCTGCTTACCATTCATTCTATTTCTCCGGATAACTTATAGATCATATCAAATTTTCCCCTGAACAGGTACAATAATTTTACTCCTACTATTACCTAAAGGGAATGAAGTTAACCCCTGGCCGTTCCGGCCAGGGGTACTATCCGTGTGTATCCGTTTCAATCCATGTGTTATTCTCTTTTTTTCCATAAATAGGGTCTCTGCAAGTTTCAAAATAATATTTAACTTTAAATTATTATATGCTATATTGCATCTATTCGCCGGTCCGGGATTTCCCGATGAAATTGAGATTCATCCCAACACGTGAGCGAGTAAAGATCTGGGCCAAGAGGACTCGGTTTCTGTTATATTCACAGGGGATTCAATCTGCCGGTGTTTCAATTGATCATAGTCAATTCTCTCAGGCATAGCCATTTGCCTTTGAGCTAACCCTCCGAAGAGTAGACTTCAGAAGCCGGAGGCCTGGGAACTTGTATTTATATTGTGGATTAAACAAATTTTAGACGTTCGTACAAATTTAACATCAGGAGGGTGCTATGTATAAAACTATATTGGTGCCATTAGATGGATCTAAGAGGGCGGAGGCCATACTAAAACACATTGAGGAATTAACCAGGCGATATGATTCAACGATAATTTTTTTGCAAATAGTTGAACCACCTCCCCTTATCGTGGGACCTGAAGGGGATATTGCCTTACACCAGAGAGAAATAGAAAGATGGACAAGCGAGGCAGAATCTTATCTTATATCTCTTCAAGGAGAATTCCGAGCAAAAGGGATTGAAGCTAAAAAATTTGTTGAGCATGGACCGGTAGTTGAAGTTATTATAACAACCGCAGAACGTGAGGATGTTGATCTTATAGCATTAGCAAGCCATGGGCGGAGTGGTTTGTCGAGGGTATTCTATGGAAGCGTGGCTGCAGGTATTTTACAGCGTGTGGATAGGCCACTGCTTTTAGTGCGTTCTCGAGAAAGTAAGTAATATTTGTATATGACCCGGATTTTTTTGCGTTGGCCTATGACCATTCACAACTGCTTTTATCTAATACTCTGTTCTCTCCGATTCATATGCTCGCCTCTACAAACCGGATGCCAACCTATAGGGCCACCAGGCCGGATGTTTAGGCATGCGCCAAGGAGAGAACCAGGGCCTGGGAACAATCCTTCCGTGCTCGTGTTTTCAGAATTGTATCCGCATAGGGCACATGCCTTCATCATAACGTTTATTCAGACAAGAGATAATAACAGTTCTTAATAACACTGCCAAATGTTTACTCTCCTGTACCGGTTCTCATTTTTCCATTGTCATCGTCAGCAAGATAGGGAGGCAATGGCAGGTCATACATTTCCATTGTTTTTTCATCAACTACCTTTACAACCAAATGTCCCCAGGCAGAATAAAAATAACCGTAAAATTTCTCATCCGGTCCGTAGATTTTCCATAGGTCTGGATTTAATCCCTCTAATGATTCCTGGCGCTGAATCGAGTCAATCAGTTCTAATAGCATTTGCTTATCACTGACAATAGTCCATTTATCACCTTCCAGCTTCCTTTCATCATTTATTGGATCAAAAACTACAGCTGACGGGTGCTTTATTGATAAACTTCCATAATATCCGGCATAATATATAGTGTAATCTTCCCAGGCATCCTCTAACTGTTGAATTGTTATACCATCTACTTTTTTATTTTGCTGTCTAAGCTTTCCATAGCCACTCAGTAAAGAACAGCCATATGTAATTACAATCCCTATAAAAATAAGATACAGGTATTTTTTCCTTTTCATATCATTTCTCCACTTTTTTATGGATTTTATAATTATCTTTCATTTATTATGTATAAGATAATTACACATTATAAATTATGCAATGGTATCGCGGAACAGTTGGATAGTAATTCTTTTTTAGTGCACTTCCCAACAGGTATGCTTACCTTTAATTAGAATGGAAAAATTTAATAAAAAATATTTAATTGGTATTCCCCCATGGATCATAGTTGGTGCAGTCATCATACTGGCCCCAATTTTTGTTTTTTTGACAATAGAAAATATCGGTAAACAAAAAGAGAATACCACTCTTCTGCTTCTTGAAAAAGGGGCTGCCCTCATAAGATCTTTTGAGGCAGGGACAAGAACAGGAATGATGAGAATGCATGGAAGGGGCTTTCAGCTTCAAAATTTACTGATGGAAACCTCTCAACAACCGGATATTTCCTATATTATAGTTACCGATATGAAAGGTGCTATCCTGGCCCATAGCAATCCCTCCAGAATAGGTGAAATCTATAAAACCAACTTAGATCTCGAGGACATTTATACGTCTCAAAAACTCGAATGGCATAAGATAAAAACCCATGAGAATATTAATATATTTGAGATCTTTAGAAGGTTTTCACCTACACGGAAATACTTCGGAAAGCATCATGGATTAATGACAGGTCCTGCTTATAACAAGACTAATTTATCCGATATAAGAGATGCACATGATATTGGTCAAATCATTTTTTTAGGTCTTGATATGAGTCGTATTGAAACAGCAAGAATTGAAGATGTTCGTCACACAGTGCTCATGGCCATAACACTTCTCCTGATTGGATTTGCCGGTATAGTTTCACTTTTTCTTGCCCACGCATACAGGATTGCAAAAAGCTCTTTAACAAAGATTAAGGTATTTTCAGAAACTGTAATAAAAAATATGCCTTTTGGTCTTATAGCAACTGATGCAAATGGAAAAATTGCATCTTTCAATCAGGAAGCAGAGTCCATACTACAAATCTCACACAAAGCTGTCCTCGGAAAAAATCCAGAAAAAATTCTACCTTATAAATTTTGGTCTTACATAAAAGATTTGATAAAAAAAGAAGTTGGCATGGAAAGAGACATAGACCTCACCTTAGGAGATGGCAAAATTATCTCTCTTGAGCTTAGCGTTTCTTCATTAGAAGGAGAAAATGGAAAATTTTTAGGAGATGTTGCTCTTTTCAGGGATTTAACTGAAATTCAAAGTCTCAAAAAAGAGATTGAAAAAAATCAACGATTAGCGTCCGTTGGAAATATAGCAGCTGGTATTGCCCATGAGATAAGAAACCCCCTCAGCTCAATAAAGGGATTTGCCACTTATTTTAAGGAAAGATACAAGGATATACCTGAAGATAAAAAAACAGCAGAGATAATGGTTCAGGAAGTAGAGAGGTTAAACAGGGTTATTGGCCAACTTTTGGAATTTGCCAGCCCTATAGCAATCCATAAGAAACCCGTTTCCATGACAACGCTGATTCAACACTCCTTAAAGATGATCGAAGGTCATGCCAGGGAAAAAAATATCAATATACAGACAAACCTCGACCCTTACATTAAAGATATTTCCATGGACCCTGACAAAATTAATCAGGTCTTACTTAATGTACATTTGAATGCCATAGAGGCAATGGAGCATGGGGGCACCCTTTATGTAAGCCTTACAGACGATAAAAATGCTCACATGATAAAGGTGGCAATATCAGACACAGGCACAGGAATTAATAAAAAAGATTTAAGTCACATATTTGACCCATATTTTACTACCAAGCAGTCAGGCACTGGCCTTGGGCTTGCCATCGTGCATAAAATTATTGAATCCCATAACGGTGAGGTAAGAGTAGAAAGCGAACGGAATCGTGGAACTACTGTTGCAATTTTTTTGCCCCGCTCTCATGATGGCTAAAATCACCAGGCAATTTGCAACAGACTACAAATTGTTAGATTATGAAAGAAAAATATAGCATATTAGTCGTAGATGATGATCCTGCCCATCGAATCATGTTGAATAGCCTTCTTAGAGGGTGGGGATATAACATATCAGAGGCAAATGATGGCTCAGAGGCGATCAATATAATTCATGAACAGCCATTCGATCTAATTTTGATGGATATTCGTATGATTAAGGTCTCAGGGCTCCAGGCCCTGATTGAAATTAAGTCATTCAACCCTGCCATACCAGTGATTATGATGACGGCCTATTCCTCGGTAGACACTGCTGTGGATGCCTTGAAAAATGGTGCATACGATTACCTCACGAAGCCCCTCGATTTTAATGAATTACGCCTGGCCATAGACAGGGCAATGGATCATAAGAATTTAAAAGAGGAAAATCGTCTCCTCAGGGAAACTTTAGGCACACATTTCGACAGACGAAATATTATCGGAAGAAGTCCTGTCATGATCAAACTCCTGGAAACAGTTTATCAGGTAGCTCCTTCCGAGGCCAATATTTTAATAACCGGAGAATCAGGAACCGGCAAAGAAATGATAGCCGGTGCGATTCATTACAACAGCGCAAAGAAAGAGGGGCCCTTTATAAAGGTTAATTGTGCCGCCATAACAGAAACCTTACTTGAATCAGAGCTCTTCGGCCATGAGAAAGGGGCTTTTACCGGGGCTTACAAAAGAAAAGAGGGACTTTTCCTACAGGCCCATACGGGAAGCATATTTTTAGACGAGATAAGTGAAATGTCCCTTTCCATGCAGGTTAAATTGCTTCGGGTCCTCCAGGAAAGGGAGATTACACGCGTTGGGGGTGAAGAGGTTATAGCCATAAATGTAAGGGTTATAGCAGCAACAAACAAGGATCTCCTGCAGGAAATTTCCGCCGGTAGATTCCGTGAGGATTTATACTATCGCTTAAATGTCGTTACTCTGAATATGCCCCCTTTGATGGATAGAAAAGAGGATGTCCCTCTCATTGCACAGCATTTTTTAAAAAAATTTTGCCTCACAAACCATAAAGAGATAAAGGGATTTACACCCCAGGCAATGGACAGGCTAATTAAATATAATTGGCCTGGAAATGTTAGGGAGCTTATGAATGCCGTTGAAAGGGGCGTTGTCCTTTCAACGGCAGATTATATTGATGAAGATGCGTTACCGATAATTTTTAACGGTACCTCAAGGCCTGCTTACGCTTCCCATCAAGGAGATGAGTATTCTGATACCTCACTTGATGAGGTTGAAAAGAAAACCATATTAAAGATCCTTGATTTAACGAATGGCAATAAGAGTGAGGCAGCGAGGCGTCTGGGAATAACAAGGAGAACTCTGCACAAAAAGCTTAAGGCTTATGGCGTCATGCCCTGATGGAGCTTATTAAGGAAATTGAGACTACAAGGGGAGGAAATAAGATTAAATTTCATCAAAAATCTTACCTGGGTTAAGTATCCCATTAGGATCAAAAACCTTCTTTATTCCCCTCATAAGCATTAAACCGGACTCAGGAACCTCCATCCCTATAAAGGGTTTCTTGCTCAGACCTATGCCGTGTTCACCGGATATTGTACCTCTAAAATAAATAACGAGCTTAAGAAGCTCTCTTAATGCATTGTGCGCCCTTTTTTCTTCATCCTTATCATCCCGATTCAGCATTATATTTACATGGATATTGCCATCACCGGCATGCCCAAAAGATGGTATGAGTAAATTGTGTCTCTGTCCTATATCTGAAAGGGCCATGACAAACTCGGCCAGACGGCTTTTCGGTACGACTACGTCCTGGTTAATCTTGTGGGGTTTTAGCGCGAGAAGGGCTGGGGACAGGCTTCTCCTTGCCGCCCATAAATTTTCCGCGCCCTTATCATCGCTAGCAACATGAATATCCAGACTTCCCGTGTCTCTGCATATGGTTTCTACCCTGTTTGAATCTTTTTCAATCTGAGATTGATCACCATCAAGCTCAATTAAAAGCAGTGCGATAGTACCTTTGGGGAGTTCAAGGTTTAATTGTTCCCTGACTAACTGCACTGACAGGCTATCCATAAATTCTATGGTAGTTGGTACAATCTTCTCTTTGATGATATTTGACACACATTGTGCTGCAGACCGGATTTCAGGGAAAATAACCAACATTGTTTTCTTCGTTTCAGGCCTTGGTATAAGCCGTAGGATTATCTCAGTAATTATAGCCAGCGTTCCCTCTGAACCAACAATCAGACGGGTAAGATCATAGCCTACAACCCCTTTTGCAGTTTCTACGCCAACGCCTAAAATTTCACCATTCGGAAGGACGACCTTTAAGCCGAGTATATAATCCCTTGTTACCCCATATTTTACTGCCCTTGGCCCTCCGGCACATTCAGCAACGTTTCCCCCAATAGTTGAAACATCCAGACTTGCAGGATCTGGCGGGTAAAAGAGACCACATTTTTCTACCTCTTCCTGCAGGTGGCCGGTTATTACCCCTGGCTCAACCTTTGCAGTTAAATTTTTTTCATCTATTAAGAGTATTCTGTTTAACCTTTCCATTGACATTACAAGGCCGCCACTTACTGCAAGTGCCCCGCCACTCATCCCGCTACCTGCCCCCCTTGGTACAACAGGAAAGACCTCCTTGTTCGCGAGCTGCATAATTTTGGAAATTTCACTTGCATTTTTTGGGAAGACTACCACTTCAGGGGGAAATTCTTTGTGGGTTGCATCATGGCAGTAAGGAAGCATATCATCCTTATTTGTCAGGATATTTTCCTCACCAAGTATTTGGGAGAGTTTTTTGATGGCGGATTTTGAAATCATGAAGACAGAGAGGATCGGTTTTCTATTGATGTTTTTATTGTCATATCATCTATATATTTAATATCACCGCCAAGGGGAATCCCTAATGCTATCCTTGTAGTAACCAGGCCTTTTTTAATTAATATGTCGGAAAGATATGATGCCGTAGCTTCACCTTCCACGGTTGGATTAATGGCGAGTATAACCTCGTTTATATTTTCCCTTGGCAGCCGTGACATTAATTCCTGTATACGGAGATCCTCTACCCCAACACCATCTAAGGGTGATAGAACCCCCTGTAAAACATGATACCTTCCCTTATATGACCCGGACTTTTCTATTGCCAGTTGGTCCCCAGGCCCTTCAACAATACAGAGAATACCATTTTCCCTTCTTTGATCGGAACATATAGGGCAGGGATCACTATCCGTTATATTAAAGCATGTGGAACAGAAACGAATTTTTTCTTTTACCTCTAAAAGACTATTGGCCAGTCCCTCTGCAAGCCCTTTGGGGCTTCTGAGAATATGAAGAGACAATCTCTCTGCTGATTTCCTGCCTATTCCAGGTAATTTGCTTAATTCTTCAATTAACTTTCCAAGTGAAGCTGGATAAATTCCCATAATTTCCTATAATTAATATACCACATTAAGACTATCTTTATTTAGATTGTAATATTTTTCTTACATCATCCCCGGTATTTTGACTCCACCGGTTAACTTGTTCATTTCCGCACCGGCCATTTCCTTTGCCTGATCCAGCGCCTCATTTACAGATGCCAGAACAAGGTCTTCCAGCATTTCAACATCATCTGAATCTACTACCTCCGGATCAATCTTTATTGAGACAATTTCCTGCTTTCCATTTGCAACGACAGTAACCATTCCTCCGCCTGCCGATGCCTCCACAGTCTTATCACTTAACTCCTCTTGCATTTTGACCATCTTCTCTTGAAGCTGTTGTGCCTTTTTCATCAAATTACCCATATCAGGTATACCTTTCATTGCTCTGTTCTCCTTTCACTTTATTTTAAAAAAAAACTTTTGCGAGACTATTCCATTTCTGAAAAATAACAGGCCACTCTGCTGTCTGCAAAATGGGCATTGTTAATTATATTACATCATTACATCAGGCATCTTTCTAAAATTAAGTCCAACATCCATAAAAATCAACACATTGAAAAAAAAATAGTGGGTATGCACTTTACTCAACCGGATGCAAAATATAGTTGTCGGACATCATAGGCTATAGGAATACTTCTTTATATTTGGTAGAGCGGCCGTTGCCGGTTTTCATGAATAGTTTTTGACGCGTCATTAATTCTCAGCGATATTAGTATGTTATAAGCACTACAGATTGTTAGTTAACCGAGACCTACAAATAGTCATGGCACGATATGCCAACTGGCTTAAGAGACATCTGTTGCCTCTTCCACCTTACATAGTGCTTAGTTGAGTTAACTGCATACCCACTAAAAAAATTAATTGATTTTTAAATTTCCAACACCATACTTAATGAAGGGCTCTTCTTAGGAAGGTAAGGCGGTCCCTTTTTCCCGCATCCTGTTACTATAACAAGGGTAAAAATAAACAGTAAAAAATATAATAGGGTTTTTCCCTTCATAATTTCAAATCTTCCCTCGCCTTACTCAATGCATCCTTAACTACTTTTGTCCCTGTACCCCCGGCAATATTTCGGTTATTAATACAGGAAACAGGGTCCAAAACCTTATAAACATCGTCTTCAATAAGGGCGCTGAACCTTTTCATTTCATTTAAATTCATCTCATGCAACTCGCTTCCTTTTTTCTGAGCTGATAAAATTATATCACCTACCACATTATGGGCCTTTCTAAATGTCATGCCTTTTTTTACAAGGTAATCGGCAAAGTCAGTGGCAACAAGATGCCCTTTTGTAGTTGCACTGTAAAGGTTATCTCTTTTAAAGCTTATTTCTTTTAAAAGCAATGTAAAAATTTTAAGGGATTTTTTCACTGTATCTACTGTATCAAATAAGGGCTCCTTATCTTCCTGCATATCCTTGTTATAAGTAAGGGGAATGCCTTTCATCGTTGTTAGAATAGAAATTAAATTACCATACACCCTGCCTGTTTTTCCCCTAATCAACTCGGGTATATCCGGATTCTTTTTCTGAGGCATAATGCTGCTCCCAGTTGCAAACGAATCTGATATCTCAATGAAGTTAAATTCATCCGTCGACCATATAATCAATTCCTCACACAGACGAGAAAGATGCATCATAAGAAGCGATGATGCAAAAATAAACTCTGCTACAAAATCCCTGTCTGAAACAGCATCCATGCTATTAGAAGTAATATCATCCATCTTGAGCTCTTGCGATAAGAACTCCCTGTCAAAGTTAAATGTAGTTCCAGCCAGGGCAGCGCTTCCTAAGGGGAGGATATTCGTTCTTCTCAAGGCCTCTTTATACCTTTGCCTGTCCCTTTTCAACATCTCATAATATGCAAGCAAATGATGGGCCAACAACACCGGCTGGGCCCTTTGAAGATGTGTATAACCCGGCATAATCAAATCAATATGCTCTTCAGCTACCTCTGTCAAGGCTACTTGAAATTCTCTTGCCATACCGTCAATTTCAATAATAGAATTCCTCACATAAAGCCTTGTATCAAGGGCTACTTGATCATTTCTGCTTCTTCCCGTATGGATAGTCTCACCTATATGCCCAACCTTTTCAATGAGTGCCTTTTCAATATGGGTATGGATATCTTCCATACTCTCATCAAATAAAAAATCGCCCTTCTCAATTTCACTGTAAATTTCCTTTAAGGCATTTGAGAGAGCTGCAACGTCATCTTTTCTAATAATTCCCGCCTTTCCGAGCATTTTACAGTATCCTAAATTCCCTTCAATATCCTCCCTCCATAACCTTTTGTCAAAGTCTATAGATGCATTAAAGGCATCAACATTCTTATCTGTAAACGATTTAAAACGCCCTCCCCATAGTTTTTCTTTCATGCTATTTTCTCCGGCCCATAAGCTTAGCTATTTTTAATCTTAGCCCGCTCAGCCTTATAAACCCCTCTGCATCCTCCTGATTGTACACCTCATCTTCTTCAAAGGTCACAAATTCATTATGATACAAGGTTAAATCTGATTTTCTCCCTACAACCTCACAGTTGCCCTTATACATCTTAAGACGTACCGTACCAGTAACATTTTTCTGAGTCTCATCTATAAGGGTTTGCAGCATCTCTCTTTCAGGTGCAAACCAGTAACCATAGTAAATCATCTCAGAATACTTCGGTGTAAGACCATCACGGATATGCATAACCTCCCTGTCCAAGGTTATTGATTCCATTGCAATATGAGCGATCCTTAAAATTGTGCCACCAGGAGTTTCATATATACCCCTCGATTTCATGCCAACATATCTATTTTCCACCATATCCACACGGCCGATCCCATTTTTCCCTCCCAGCTCGTTTAATCTTTTGAGTAAATTTGCAGGTGAAAGCCTCTCACCGTCAATGGCTACAGGATTACCGTGTTCAAATTCTATTTCCACATATCTGACCCTATCAGGGGCATCTTGAGGGGACACAGACATAATAAACATATCCTCCGACGGCTCTTGCCATGGGTCTTCTAATATGCCTCCCTCAAAACTTACATGAAGAAGGTTTCTGTCACTGCTATATGGTTTTTCCTTAGTAACAGGTACGGATATACCCTTTTCTTTTGCATATTTTATTAGATCTTCCCTTCCCTTAAATTCCCATGTCTTCCATGGGGATATAATTGTTAACGTTGGGTCCAATGCCATATATGCAAGTTCAAATCTTACCTGATCATTTCCCTTGCCTGTTGCGCCATGACTGACTGCATCTGCTTTCTTGCTTTTCGCTAAGGCAACCTGATGTTTAGCAATAAGTGGCCTTGCAAGGGAAGTTCCTAAAAGGTAAGTGTTTTCATAAATTGCATTTGCCCTTAAGGCAGGCCACACAAATTCTCCTACAAACTCTTCCTTGAGGTCTTCAACAATCACCTCATCTGCTCCTGCTGCAAGCCCATTTTCTTTTAGCTGAGCTGCATCGTCCTCCTGACCAAGATCACTGGCGTAAGCAATAACACTGCACCCATACCTCTCCTTAAGCCATGAAGGTATAACTGAGGTGTCGAGTCCACCAGAATACGCAAGCACTATCTTTTTTATTTTTTCGTTCATTTTTTACTCTCCATAGTTATTATCAATAATTGTAATGAAATCATTTCTGCCTGGGTTACCCCAATGCCTATACTTCATTAAATATATCATCCAAACATCCAATTAATGAGTCAATCTGGTCCTTTCCTATAATTAATGGCGGCACGAATCTGAGAATTCTTTCCTGAATACAGTTTATCAAAAAACCCCTGTTAACGCAGGCATCTACAATATCCTGTGCTCCTCCATCCAAAAGTAATCCGAGTATAAGGCCTAATCCTTTCACATCTTTAATCACACTATGCCTTTTCTGAAGCTTGATTAGCTGATCTTTAAAATAATCTCCGGTCTTTCTCGCATTTTCAATCCATCCATCATGGATAAGGCTTTTTACAACTGCCAGTGCAGCTGCTGTAATCAAAGGTGAGCCCCCAAATGTTGTGGCATGACTACCAGGGCCAAAGGCATTTTTTAATTCTTCCGTTGACATCATTGCCCCTATCGGCAGTCCATTCCCTAAGGCCTTGGCAAGTGTTATTATGTCAGGGGTCAGCCCAAAATGCTCATAGGCGAACAGTTTACCAGTCCTCCCCATTCCAACCTGTATTTCATCAAAGATCAAAAGAACATCATGCATTGAGCAAATTTCCCTGACACCTTTCAGATAATCATCATCCGGTACAACAACACCACCCTCTCCCTGTATCGGTTCTACCATTACAGCGCAAACAGACTCATCTATTGCAGATTCTAAGGGGCCAAGGGCATTAAATGGTACATACTTGAACCCTTCAAGTATTGGGTCGTATCCTGTTCTAATCCTTTCCTGGCCTGTAGCAGAAAGTGTTGCCATTGTACGACCATGGAATGAATTATCCATGGTTATTATAACGCTTCTTTCGGGTCCAAATCTTTCCCTTGAGTATCGTCTTGCTAATTTTATTGCAGCCTCATTGGCCTCTGCCCCACTGTTGCAAAAAAATACCCTATCCGCAAAGGAGTTTTCTGTCAATATACGGGCAAGGTCGGTCTGAGGTTGCGTGTAGAATAGATTTGAGACATGGACAAGTTTTTTTGATTGCTCATACAGGGCCTCACTGATAATTGGTGAGCTGTGGCCTAAAGCGCACACCGCTATTCCGCCAATAAAATCAAGGTATTCCTTTCCCCCTTCATCCCATACCAGGCAACCATTCCCCTTAACAAGGGTAATTGGAAAACGCTTGTATGTTGTAAACATGAACCTATCTGCCCTGTCCATAGTATTTAAGCCCATAACAACTCCTTAAAAAAAATTAAGTTTATTCCAGTTGGTAGTTAGTCGCCTCTTTCGTTATAATCACATCATGAACATGCCCTTCCCTGAGACCTGCAGCGGTAATTTTTAAGAACCGAGCCTTTTTTTTCAGCTCTGTTATATTATGTGCTCCCACATAACCCATACCAGCTCTCAGTCCACCTATAAGCTGAAATATCGTATCTGATAAAATTCCCCTGTACGGCACCCTGCCTACTATTCCCTCTGGCACAAGTTTCGACTCGCCTTCAACTGTTTCCTGGAAATAGCGATCCTTGCTGCCCTCCATCATAGCCTCTACAGATCCCATACCCCTGTAAACCTTATATGTCCTACCCTGGAAAAGTACAGTCTCACCTGGGCTCTCTTCTGTTCCGGCAAAGAGGCTTCCCGCCATAATAGATGAGGCGCCTCCGGCAAGGGCCTTTGTTATATCACCGGAATATCTGATTCCGCCATCGGCGATAATTGGAATATGTGCCTTATCAGCCTCACTTGCACACTCCATAATAGCGGTCATCTGCGGCACACCTACGCCTGCAATTATCCTGGTAGTGCATATAGAGCCAGGTCCTATTCCAACCTTTACTGCATCAACGCCTGCATCTATAAGGGCTTTTGCACCTTCGGCTGTAGCAACATTACCTGCTAATAATTCAATCTCAGGGTAGTTCTTTTTTATATCCTTTATTGCACTTATTACACCAGAAGAGTTACCATGGGCTGCGTCTATAACTAATATATCTGTATTTGCCGATATAAGCTTTTCAACTCTTTCCTCCCGATCTGTACCAACACCGACTGCTGCCCCAACTCTCAACCGTCCGACATTATCCTTGCATGAATTTGGGTATTTTTTTATCTTTTCAATATCCTTTATGGTGATAAGGCCTTTTAATTCTCCTCTATTATCAACAACCAACAATTTTTCTATTTTTCTTTTATGCAGTATACTTTTCGACTCTTCCAGTGTCGTACCTACCGGCACTGTAGCCAGATTATCCCTGGTCATTACATCACTAACTTTTTTATCAAGCTTTGTCTCAAACCGTAAATCTCTATTCGTTATAATACCTACCAAATTTTCTCCACTCACTACAGGAACGCCGGAAATCTTGTACTTTTTCATGATACTGAGAACATCATAAATTCTCTTTTCCGGCTCAATGGTAATAGGGTCAATAATCATACCACTCTCGGATTTTTTTACTTTTTCGACCTCTAACACCTGTCTTTCTATGCTCATATTTTTATGAATAAACCCTAACCCACCCTGTCTTGCCAGTGCTATTGCCACGTTAGATTCCGTCACAGTATCCATTGCCGCACTGACAATAGGAATGTTTAGGGAAATGTTTCTTGAAAGAAATGTTTTTACATTTACATCTTTAGGTAGTATAGATGAATATTGTGGTTCCAAAAGGATATCATTAAAGGTTAGGGCCTCCTTTATCATTTTTTCATTCATTTTTTTCTCCTCCTCAATACTTGATCAATATGCCTTCTAATATATCTGAATAACTGATTACTATTTTATCTTTATGAAAATAATCCATAATTTTAATCACCATTGCTGTTCCGGCCAGTATTGTATCTTCCCTACCTTTTTCAATACCTTTGAAATTAAGCCTTTCCAGTGCAGGTACAGCCCGTATTTTTTCAAAAACACCTTCAATCTCTCCCTTTTTCAGTGATGTTACACTTTCGTCTTTCCCAGCAAAATCCTTTTTTTTCATTTCCTTTATTATCGTTGCCAGTGTAAATGCGCTTCCTCCTGTTCCAATAAGGGAAAATTCTTCATTTTCAATTTTAGTAAAGTCATATAAATGACAATTAAATATACCCTCAATATAGCTGATAAGTCTATCTATTTGTCCCTTACTTGGTGGATCATCGTAGAGGTAATCTTGTGTAAGGACAACCGCCCCAAGGTTCAATGACATGATTTTTTCTTCACCGTTTTGGACTAAGATAAATTCCGTGCTTCCTCCACCGAGATCAAATATTAAAAAAGGTCCTTCACTCTGATTTAATGCAAATAATACACCTTTGCATGTCAAATCGGCCTCTTCTTCACCGGAAATTATTTCTACATTTCTGCCGAATTTTTTTGATACCAAGGAAATAAAATCATTTCCATTTACTGCCTTCCTTATAACACCAGTGGCCACTAAAAAAGAATACGTCACACCAAATTTTTTAGCAATATCAAAAAATTCACCAAGCGCCATAACACTCCTTTCAATAGGCACTTGTTTGAGTGTTTCGATTTGGTTGCTATTAAAATCTTCACCTATTCTGGTAATAACCCTTTTTCTATATATCTCTCTAAAGCTCTCACCAAAATCAGACGTTTCAGCTATTAACATCCTGATTGAGTTTGACCCTATTTCTATAGATGCAATGTTTTTCACAATTTTTAAATACGTTAACTGTTAACAAATAAAATTCTATTCAAAACGTTTCTCAATACATCTATCCTGCCGGTATAGAAATGGTCCGCACCTTTAATAACTTTAAAGACTGCGTCAGGATTCCACGCATGCACAGTTTCTCTTATCCTTTCTACGGGTGCGATTTCATCTCTCTCGCCGGTTATTATTGCACTAATTTTTGGATTTTGGCACAGAAAGGAAAAATCTAAAAAAGCTACGGGAGGAGAAACCATAATTATCCTTTTTACCATGGTGCTGATATTACTGATTTTTACATTAACCCATGAACCAAATGAATAACCTGCAAGATCAACATTTCTCTTTCCTGCCTCATACATATAATTCAATGCAGATTTTACATCCTCTTCCTCACCTTTGCCTTCGTCATAGCTTCCTTTGCTATTGCCTACACCACTGAAATTAAACCTCAGGGTTGAAAAACCATTCTCCTGATATGCCAATGCCACTGTTTGCACAACTTGATTATGCATAGTACCGCCGTATAATGGGTGCGGATGAGTTATAACAACGCTATCTTCACCATCCTGGTGACACAATAAGCCTTCAATCTGAAGACCTTCAGAATAAAACGTTACCCTTTCCTCTGTTGTGTTATGCAATTTCTAATTATGTCCTCTAAGGTTCTCAACATTGAATTTTAATAACAATCCACCGTACTTACTCTTTTTACCTTCTGCCTATCTACTCAAGCTTTATAAGGGTTTTAATAAACCCATCTCTATTTCCCTGTAAATGACAGTCCAGTTTTATAACTTCACTCAATAACCACATGTGTTGTAATGCAAAAAATCAAAGTTCTTCAAAGAGGTCTTTCATATCCTGCTTTAATTTATTTGACACAAGATAAAGGTCCTTATCATGCAATACAGCAAATGTAGCCTTGGCCTTGGCCAGAACATTATTTTCCTTGTCCTGAATCAGGGATTTGGCTGAAAGCATTCGACTGTTTTTACCCTCCACTATCCTACCCTTAACCGTTAACAATTTGTTCAAGGGAACAGGTCTTTTAAACTTTACCTCCATATTCCTTGTTACAAAAAAGACCTTTTTAAAGTAGATCATGGTCCAGGACATTACTTCATCTAACAATGTTGAGACTATACCTCCATGGGCCATATTCTCCCATCCTTCGTAGTTTTTTCCAAGTGTTACATCTGCGCAAACATACTCTCCATTCCTCCTAAAATTTAGGTTTAGGCCTATTGGATTTTCAGTTCCACATGCAAAACAGTTATGACCTACAAGCTTTGGAATATCCTTTACATCATCCTTCATTTCATTTCTCCATCACCCTTCCTAAAATAGTGTGCCAAATACCATCATTATTCCATTCATAAATAACTTCAATTGGATATTTAGAAAGCTCCAAGTTTATATCCCTCGCCTGGCTTTGCATAAGCCCGGATAGAATAAAACTTTTTTCTTTTACAAATACACCCATTTTTATAAGTTGTAAGATAATATCATAATGAATATTGGCTATAAGGAGGTCATTTTGATGCTCAATAAAATTTTCCGCCATGCCCTCCTTAACCTCAACAATCCCTTCAAGCCCGTTTAATCTTACATTATTCAGGGCTGTCTTTACTGCCAGGGCATTAATATCAATGGCCAAAACCTTCTCTGCTCCCAGAAGTCCTGCGCCTATGGCGAGAATCCCTGTTCCCGTACCAATATCAATAACAGTAGAAAAACGCTTCTTTTTAAAAATTTCAGACAATGCTGTCAGTGAATCTCTTGTTGTTGGATGGAGGGAATTTCCAAAAACAACCCCTGGGTCTAAGCATATCTTTATTTGGCCATTGATTTCGGGATTTTCTCCCCATGGTGGAATAATATAAAAACGAGAAACCTTAATAGGTTTAATCCTGCCACCCTGCCATTCTTCATAAGTAAAATAAAACTCATCATTAAATTTTAATTTTTTATTTTTATCAATGAGCTGCTGTACAACTTCTCGAGACGGTTTAGAAAAAAACAGAAAAGAACTCCCGTCTTCAATCCAATTCCCCAAGAAATTAGGCCCTAAAAGACGCTCTTCTTCTTGGTTCGGGCTGTTTTCAAGATAATAGATATACAGATCTTCATAGGGGTTGCCCATTTCGTAGCCGGTAAATTCTCTATTGTTCAATATGAAATTACCTTTCCCTGGTGAAAAAATTATAAACTTAATATGTTGTCATGTTTTATAATTATCTGCAAGTACAATTTATAATCCAAAATTTTTAGGCCCTGCAAAACCTTTTGGCTCGCAGGTGACACACCACCATAATTTTTGTTTCTTATACTCTATTTTCCCTAAAAGCAAAGATCGTTTTTATTGATAGCAGACTCAAATGATATAGTATTATAATGCTCATTTATTATGGTAGCTATAGAGCTGTTTTTGGTATGCTATAAAAATAATATCGTTATTTTTGCCGGATCAATAATCCGCAACAGGCGATTATTTTCTCATCAGGGCAGTTTAAAAAACAATGAAAACAGGATGCAATAGTAACAACTCAATAAAAAGGGGGAGGAGGACTTTTCTTAAGCGACTGTCGTCCTCTTGTTCACACAGACGCCGGGCTGGAAGCGAAGCCTGGGGCCGCTACATTTCAACCGGTTTGCCCTGTTTGGATAGACATGAAGTTTTTTCCAGAAAATATAACAGCTCTTCTGCCTTAAAATCTAACCTGGAAAATATCTTTTTTTCAAGTTC
>CBFDCD010000003.1:0-23811 GCA_965603225.1 uncultured bacterium | reverse complement strand
TGAGAATGATTTAGGGTGTTGAGACAGAGAGGAAGCAAGGCTGTTACCTTGATTAACAGACTCCTTAATCTGGGCGATAGTTTTTTTCAGTATCTGGTTTGAACTCTGGAATAACAGGGCATCCAAAGAGGCTATTAGAGGAACACCCGCACCTAACAATGTAGAGAGCTGGCGCGTAAAAGCATAGATATCTTTTGGCTTCACCCGTCTAAAGAAAGAGGTAGAGTCTGAGTGTATCCCTTTAACCTTAGAAACTGTCTCTTTTACATCAACGGGAAATATCCCATCCCCTCTGAGCTTTTGCCGTGCAACTACCGTGCTGTCTGCATCAATAATGCCTTTCAGCGTCTTCCCAGAGCTGTTTAGACCTGTGTATTCATAAACCGGCATTTTTCCACTTTTTCTTACTGATTAAAAGTATAAATTAAAATTTTCCTAACCTTATTAATAATATTATAGATTTTATAAAATAACAATAGGACATTTTTCACCCACAATTTTTATAATGCTAATCAGGCCAAGCCTTTTGCAGATTATTCACCTTGCGTAAAAAATCGGTCATATAAAGAATACCACTAAACCATGCGGGATATCGTTAAAATACTCAGATACTAGCACCTTTGAATGGTAAAATTGCTCATTGCTCTTATTCCCCCTCAGCCTTATCTCAAGGCCCCAATCATTTTTTTCCTTGCAATTGTATTTTATATGTATTACTATATTCCCATATGGTTATATAGCTATACAGGTGTAGATCATGAAAGATTTTATAAAAATTATGAAGGCATTGTCCGATCCGAACAGGGTAAAAACCCTTAAAATGCTTGAGCTGAAAAATGAAATGTGCGTCTGCGAAATCCAGGCTGCCCTCGGAGTGGCCCAGCCAACTGTTTCAAAACATATGAAAATCCTTGAAGATGCAGGTCTTGTTGAAAGCTTCAAGGACAAACTGTGGGTCAATTACCGGCTATCCGGCCAACCAGATGAATCAATCTCCCATAGCATGCTAACCAACTTGCATGGCTGGTTGAATGACACACCTGAAATTTTGAAGCTACAAGAAAAACTGCCTGTCATAAACCGAAAAAACATCTGTAAAACTGAAAGGCACTGAAAACAAGAGGAGAGTAATGGAATCTTTGAAAAATATATCCTGCGCCTGCACAGCCGGTGAAATTCAACATACTTCAGCACACAGACAACAAACTGTTCATCCTGCCTGGATATGGGCGGCCATAGTCCTCGCGGTTTCGCTTTGGATACTAATTTACAGGCAGCTTAATCCTTTTGCGGACTTTGTAACGTATAGCATTCTTAAGCTTTCCCCCCAAAGCCCTATGGGTGAAGCTGTCCGATTTTTCGTTTACGATACCCCAAAGGTGATGATGCTCCTTACCCTTATTGTCTATGGGGTCGGGGTGCTTCGTTCCTTTTTTACACCTGAGCGCACCAGGATGATTCTGGCAGGTAAACGCGAGTACTTTGGCAATATCCTGGCCGCCAGTTTAGGCATTGTTACCCCCTTCTGTTCCTGTTCCGCTGTACCGCTCTTTATCGGTTTTGTCACTGCCGGTGTCCCCCTCGGGGTAACATTTTCATTTCTCATAGCCGCTCCCATGGTCAATGAAGTCGCCCTGGTACTCCTCTATGGCTTGCTTGGCTGGAAAGTGGCAGTTCTTTATTGTATTACCGGACTGCTCATTGCAATTATTGCTGGCTGGATTTTTGGCCGTTTAAAGCTTGAAACCCACATTGAAGACTGGGTGCGGGAGATGCATATCGGCACTTCAGAGGTGACGGATGAAAGATTGACCTGGACGGAACGATTCGAACACGGTAAAGCAGCGGTAATAGATATAGTCGGTAAAGTGTGGATATATGTAGTTGCCGGTATAGCTGTAGGTGCCGGTATACATGGTTATGTCCCAGAGGGATTCATGGCCTCGATCATGGGAAAGGGCACCTGGTGGTCTGTCCCGGCTGCAGTAGTCATCGGCATTCCCATGTATTCCAATGCAGCAGGCATTGTTCCGGTAATCCAGGCCCTGCTGGGCAAGGGCGCTGCCTTAGGAACAGTGCTGGCCTTTATGATGAGCGTCATCGCCCTTTCCCTGCCGGAGATAATTATCCTGCGGAAGGTCCTTAAACCGCGCCTTATTGGTACATTTATTGCTGTAGTCGGTTCCGGCATCCTTTTTGTAGGATATTTGTTTAATATTATAATCTAAGCAGTAAAGTTTTAGGAGAAAGGTGATGAATATTAAAGTCTTAGGTCCGGGATGTTCAAAATGCGTAGAGACTGAAAAAATAATAAAAAATGCCATAGAAGAAGCAGGGGTTGATGCTGTCGTCGAAAAGGTGTCTAACCTCCAGGAGATAGCCAAACACGGTGTTTTTTCCACACCTGCAGTTGTCATTGATGGACAAATTAAATGTGCCGGCAAGGTTCCGGGCAGGAAGGTAGTTTTAGGTTGGCTTAAATAACACAAAGAGACAATAATGATAAAATTGTAATTGACTTATACGCCCTGCTGTTTACTTCATGTTCGCGAACATAGGCCAAGAATTTTCCATTAAAGTTATTATCATCATTAGAAATTTTATTTATATATTTTTCCTTACATTTATCCTGTTCAATAATTCAATGGCCTATTTGTTAAAATCAGGCCATTGAATTTTCACCACTTGCTGCTCATAAAAAACCAAGTCTATTAATGAGGACACTGTGCCCACTATTTTTCGCATCAAACCTGTTAACCCTGTCTCGTGCGCTCCCTTTTCAAGATCATTTTCAATACCCATGTTCGCTTTCTCTTTGACTTTCTCCATAAAAGTATTGTACTTTGTATTTAATTACGCAAGTTGTTTAGATGATTGGCTAAAGGCTGTAAGTTTTTGTGCAGTAACCGTAATAAAACACCTGGAACTTTATCTTTCTTAACAATTTTTGATTCTTACTCAGAGCGGTATTACAGGCTAAATTTCTACCGGTCTGCCGCCTGCATATGCGTGCCCAAAGGCAGGTGCCTTCTCAGATAGGCAGCCTAAATACCTAAACAGTTATGCGTTGTGCATACAGTTATTGACTCATTGTAAACTCAATCCTTAAAAAAACAGTTGTTTTCCTGTTGCATTTAAATGGGGAGGTTTATTATGCTTCGACTTATTGCCAAGTTATTAAAGGTATTGAATTCTGAGAGTGACCCGGGACAGATCAGCCTTGCTTTCTGTCTTGCCATGATCCTCGGACTTACACCCTTTTACAGTCTTCACAACATCCTTGTGCTTTTCCTTGTGCTGATCCTCCGTGTAAACCTGTCTGCCTTTATCCTTGGATGGGCTTTTTTTTCAGGTTTAGCCTATCTCCTGGACCCTTTATTTCACGGCATCGGATTATCCCTGTTGACATCCAATGTCCTGAGCGGATTATGGACATCTCTTTACAACATCACACTCTTCCGAATGGAGAAGTTTTACAACTCTATTGTTATAGGCAGCCTGTTTTTTAGCATCATTCTTTTTCTTCCCCTCTATTTCTTATCTAACATGGGTATTCGCCGGTATCGTGACCATGTGTTAACATGGGTGGAGAAAACCCATGTTATGAAAGTGCTGAAGACCAGTAAACTTTATCGTGTATACCAGGGAATATCAACACTTGGAGGTACATCATGAAAAAATTCATTCGCTGGCAGGGATTAACGGCATTCGTAATTGTTGCGGCAGTCTTTGGTGGATTTTGGTTCTTTTTAGCCGACGGAATAGTCAAGCGCCTTATAGAAAAATACGGAACTAATGCCATAGGCGCAAAAGTAGAACTGGGAGATTTAGATCTTTCCTTGTTTCCTGCGGGACTGGACCTTAAACAACTCCAGGTGACAAATCCAGATTCTCCAATGATAAACGCCTTGGAGATAAACCATGCCTCTTTCACTGTAGAACCTTTGAATTTCCTTCGCCGAAAGGTAATTATAAAGGAAATGACCTTGGACAGCATCCGTTTCGGCACACAGCGGAAGACATCTGGGGCCATAAAAGGAAAGAGGGAGCTTAAAAAAGCAAAAGAGGTCAGAGAAAAAGGCAAGGTCCCAGCAGCCATCAAAAGTCCCTGCGGTATAATGTCTCTCCCCTCTTTTAAAATTCCGGATGTAAAGAAAATTTTGCACACAGAGCAGCTGCAATCCATGGGCATCATCAATTCTCTTCAAAAAGATACCCAGGAGAAAAAAATAAAGTGGGAGGCAGCCTTAAACAACCTTGCCGGCGAAAAACAGTTTGAAGACTACAGAGACCGTATTAACAAGCTAAAATCAGGCAAAAAAAAGGGGATCAGTAGCATTTTGGGATCTGCATCCGAACTGTCTACCCTTCAAAAAGATATCATGCGCGATATCAATAAAATAAAAAACGCACATAGTAACCTCAAGGATGAAGTTGCCTCACTAAAGAGTCGGATAGGGGAGGTGAAGGAGGCCCAGCTACAGGATGTTATGCGCCTCAAACAGAAATACACATTGTCGCCCAGGGGCCTGAAACACCTTAGCAAAAGCATTTTTGGTTCCAGACTCTGCGAGATTGTTCAGAAGGCTGGAATCTGGTACGAAAAACTGAAACCTGTGATCGAAAAATCCTATAAAAAAGAGAAGGACCACGAAGGTATAAAACCACATCGCAGTAAGGGAGCCAACGTGAGATTTAAGGAATATAAGCCGCTCCCGGATTTTCTTATCCGAAAGGCCAAGGCCCGGGTAAACCTCCATGCAGGGGAAATTACAGGCCTGATCCAGGACATTACGCCAGACCAGGACATTCTTGGCCTCCCTTTAAAATTCAGATTTAAAGGTGAAAAGCTCAAGGGACTGGAATCCATTGATCTCCATGGCATCCTTAACCATGTCTTAAAGGCGCAGTCAAAAGACACTGCCAGACTAACGGTAAAGGGATATGAGGTAAAAAATATAACCCTGTCAGGTATTGACACATTCCCCCTGGCCCTCAATCACGCACGGGCGAACATGAAAATAGACGCCATGTTCAAGGATGAAAAAATAAAGGCCAACTTGATATCTGAATTTGACTCTGTGAGTTTTCGCGCCTGGTCTTCCGAGGAGGCAAGCCAAATAAAGAAGACTCTGATGTCCTCTCTTTCAGACATTTCCCGGTTTAGCGTCAATGCAAAAGTCTCAGGTACTTCATCAAATTATACTATTGATCTTACATCTGATCTGGATAGTGTCTTTGTGAAATCCGCTAACAGGGCAGTAGAAAAACAGATCCTAACACTTGAGAAAAACCTTAAAACGGCTGTAGCGGCCAAAATGGATAATCCGTTTCATAAAACCGAGAGCGGCATAGAGGGACTTGATCTGATAGGCAAAGAGATTTCTAAACGACTTAATCTGGGGAATGGCTTGTTAGGCAATCTAAAGATACTCACTCCAAAAGGAGGCTTAAAACTGCCTTTCTAAAAGGATAAAAAACTAAACTCAGATAAAAAGGGGCTTTAGTGAATAATATGGATGATTGGGGAAGTGATCCATCTGTTAGGAAAATGCGAGGGGTTTTTTCTGGCATGGAACTGGCCCAAAAAAAACTTATAAAACAATTGAGGATATCTCACCTTGATGCCAGGCTAAGAGACGCCAGGGAAAATGCAAAAAATCTTTTCGAAAAAATTTGGTACCATACTGAATTACAGGACTTAAACCTAAAAGATGATAATGGGGCGGCAGCAATCTATATATACTGCCTTGCATTGGCCCTAAATAATGTGGGCATTGTGGTCCCTGAAAAATATTTCCCAGACGACGGCCAGCTCAGAGACATTATTAAGGGGATTTTATCATGATTCGGCTGAGGCTATTTGGCCGATGCAGAATCTATCATGACCCGGTGAGCCCTGTGCTGAAAGCACCGGCGCAGATCGGATGGGATGCCTGGTTTCGAAGCATAGATCTTGTAACACCCAGGCGGTTAAAGGGGAAGGAATTGCTGCTCAGGACTAGAGACTGGTGGACCACAGAGCCTTCAGAAGTCGCAGAAGTTGTTGAACAGCACGGACGACTTGCAGTAGGTGAAAAGGGCGAACTTTTGGTGGAGTTTGAAGACCGGCATATGGCTGAGGCTCTTTCAGGAGCGCTGCTTGAACACTTTGGGGATCAGGTTTTTCTTGCTCCATAGAAATTCAGCTATAATAACATAAGAGGATAAACATGAATAAACCGGTTGTCTCACTTTCACTATACGAAAAGTCTCCAGATTCTCTAATAGAGATTATTTCTTTATGTAATGGCCTTAATAATCTTAAATTAGACGATCAAGTCTTTATCAAACCAAATTTAGTGGGATACGATGACAGCTTCCCTATGCCTCTCTACGGAATCTTTACCACCACCCGTTTAGTAGAGGACATGATTATCGCACTTAAAGATTATGGGGTAAAAAAGATAACTATTGGTGAAGGATCCGTGTATATAAAGGGTAATAAACATACATATAACACCCGTCAACTATTTGATATGTTAGGTTATCCTCTCCTGGTTAAACGATATGGCGTTGAGCTCATTGACATTCATGAAAAGCCCTTTAATGATGTACTATGTGGAGACGTAAAAATGCATATCTCTAAACCTGCCATGGAGGCTGATTTTTTCATCAATATGCCTGTATTAAAAACCCACAACCAGAGCATTCTTTCCTCAGGGTTAAAAAACTTAAAGGGATGCATATCAACCAGGTCAAGAAAACTTTCACATAGCCCTGATCATAAATTGGATCATTACCTATCCTTGTTTGTGGAAAAAATCAATCCATCTTTAACCGTTCTTGATGGTATCTATGGCCTGGAAAAGGGCCCTTACGCTGGAAGTAATGCTGTAAGGATGGATGTAATCGCTGCTTCTTGCGATTCATTGGGTCTTGATATTATGGGAGCTGAGTTAGCAGGATATGATCCAGCTACTATCCCGCACCCGAAGGAATACGCATTGAGAAATCACCGATCATTATCATTAAACGATATTAATGTTAACGGTTCAAAGGTAAATAAACTTTCGTATAATTTGAAGTGGGATAATCTCTGGAGAGAGGATAACAGCGGGCCAAAGGCGTGGGATAAACTCGGTATCAAGGGTGTACATCTTTCTAAATACGATAACACCCTCTGTACAGGATGCTCATTTCTTTATAGTCCCATACTTCTTATGATTATGTCTTCCTTTAAGGGAAAACCATTTGATAATATTGAAATATTAACAGGAAAGTCAATGAAACCTGCAGGAGAGGCAGACAAAACAATATTATTTGGTAACTGCATGATTAAGGCAAACAAAAAAAATAAAAAAATAAAAGAGGCTATTTTTGCCAAAGGATGCCCTCCCACATTTGAAGATACGGTAAATGCCCTTGAAAAAAGTGGGATAGCGGTTGATATGATAGCCTATGAAAAAATTAAACAATCAGTTGCAAATAAATATAATGGAAAGAGGGAATTTAACGAGGACTTTTTTTATCTAAAAAAATGATGAGGTTTTCTCGTATCAATTTCCTCATATTTATCTTTTAGAGAGCTTTGAAAATTGCCTTCATTCGCGCTCATAAATCTTTTTCGACCCTGCAACGTCTCGCTTCGTTGCAAAGCCAAAACTCGCGCTAAAGAGCTCAAATCCCGCTTTCAGCGGGACTGGTCGCTTCGCTTCGACGGCAGGGTGCCCCGAAAAACATTTAAAATCGCGCTCCATGAAGCCACTTTTCCTATTTCTATGGTTGTGCAAAGCTCTCTTTTACTCATTGTTAACCCATCTTCTTAATAATCTCTAAACGTTGACCTACCCCACTTCTACATTGTATCTAAAACTTTATTTTCAACAAACTTTTTTTGCAATGGCGTTGCATGTCTCGACTTAAAAGAAAGCTTTGTTTGTCCGGTATCTTACGCACAAGGCATCCATTATCCGTAACTAATCGTAAAAAAAATTGCACAACGTGCCATCCAGGGAATTCGTCTTCAACGGTATGCATATACTGCAGTAAAATCTCTTTCCGCAACTACAATAAAGCCATTTCAACGGCTTTTTGAGCATGTATTGCTGTGGTGTCAAATAACGGAATAGCAGTATGCTCTTGCTTAACCAGCATAACTATCTCTGTGCAGCCTTCTATAACCCCCTCCGCTCCTTGATCTACCAGTCTATTCATTATTGTTAGAAATTTTTGGCGAGACTCCTCCTTTACAATGCCCAAAACCAATTCCTTGTAAATTATCTGGTGCACAATTTCGCGATCCTCTTTCGGTGGAATGAGCACATGCAGTCCATATCTCTCATTTAGACGACCAGCGTAGAAATCTTGTTCCATAGTGAAGTTTGTACCCAGCAATCCTACAGTGTTCATACCCCGGTCTTTTATCTGCTCCGCTGTGGCATCGGCAATGTGAATCAATGGAATAGTAATTGTTTTCTCTATCTGCGGCGCTACTTTGTGCATTGTATTCGTGCAGATCAATAAGAAATCCGCTCCTGCTGCCTCAACCTGTGAAGCCGCTTTACTTAAAATTTCTCCGGACTCCTTCCATTTATTGTTATGTTGCAAATCTTCAATCTCCTGGAAATCGACACTTACCATTGCTATCCGCGCTGAATGTAAACCGCCTAGCTCATGTCTTATTCTTTCATTTATCCAGCTGTAATATAATGAGCTGCTTTCCCAGCTCATTCCGCCTAATAATCCTATAGTTTTCATTTATACTTCTCCTGAAAATAATTTCATGTTGATGCTAATACTAACCGGGATAAGCTATTTCCTCTTCTTCGCTCTCTCAAATCGGCACAGACTTGGTTGAGCAATCCTTTGCATAGAATCCCTCTACCGCCATTTGTGTCTATCAGGGATAATTCCTTTCCCGGTGTCGCCATAGAAGATGCATCATTTTTCTCCTTTTTCCGTCTCTTTTATTTTGTTGTTGTATTCTTCGGCAAATTCTTTCATTCGCTTGATATAGTTCTCTTTTGGCTGACTATGTTCCCTGTATTCATCAAAATATTCAAGCCATGAGGCTCCTCCCCTGGGGCACGTATTTATAAACTCGGTAAAATCAACAAAGGCATTAATTGTTGCAAGGCTAACGGCGTGCTCCATCTTACAGGCATCCTCGTCTGCCAACTTATAATCTATCTTTAATATATCAGTTAAAAAGCCTCTGAGTATTTTATGTCGGCGGTCTATTTCTTGCCCTATATGAAATCCTTTTTCTGTAAGCTCAATATATTCATATTTTTCATAGCCGATAAGTTTTTTTTCATTCAACGCCTTTAGCATGCTGGTAACAGTAGGCATTTTAACCCCAAGTCTTTTTGCAATATCCTTTACTCGAACTGCCCTCTTTTCCCGTGCAAGGTTGTAGATAGTCTCGAGATAATCCTCCATGACTGGGGTGACGTTATTGTTTGAGATGTTATCCATAGATAGAAAATTCAAATGCGTTAGGTTTATTAGAAGTTGTGAAAATTGTTTTAATTGTCTAATTATACAATTAACAATATATATGTCAAGTTTTTTTGGAAATTTTTTCCCTATAAATTCATTGGCGGGGTTAACTGAAACTCTCGGTTAATTATTCCAATTCATGAAACGTTGCCTTATGACCCTGCACTGCGCATGCACGTATCCGTGCAAAATGATACGACTACGCTACGCCCATTGAATAAGGTGTATTATCGTGACCTACTGTTTTTTTACATGCCTATATTGCTTTTTATTATACTATGGCATTGGTTCCAAGAAGCTCGCGGCCAATGGTAAGTTTATGCATTTCGGTTGTCCCGCCAAGTATAGTACTCATAGCAGCATCTCTATAGTGATGGGCAACAGGATACTCCTCAGTACAACCATAGGCGCCGTGAAGTCTTATCGCCTCCGCCGATGCCCGCACCGCAAGTTCTGTAGAAAGCCACTTGGCCGAGGAAAGTTCCTTTCCATGGGGAAGGCCCTTACTCTTAAGCTCTGCCGCATAATAGACTTGCCACCTAATCGCAAAAACTTCAGCCTGTATTTTGGCTATTGCCTCTTGCGCCAGCTGAAAACTTGCTATAGGCCTTCCGAATTGATACCGCTCTTTGGTATATTTAATACATGCATCAAGACAGGCCTGTGTCATGCCAATTGCGCCAGCGGATATGAAAAGGCGCGCCGTATCAATTCCAGCAAGGGCATTCTGAAGTCCTCTGCCTACTTTGCCGATCAGGTTTTCCTCAGGTACCCTGCAATCAACAAATGCGAGATTGGAAATATCACCGGCCCAGTCACCAATCATGTCAACACTATAGCTGGAAAACCCAGGGGTGTCTCTATCCACGGCAATGAGGGCTATTCCCTTTGTGCCAAGACTTTTGTCTGTCTGGACCAAAACAAGGACAGTATCAGCTATTCCTCCTGCACTGATAAAATTCTTTGTTCCGTTTATAACCCACTCATGGCCATCAATAGTGGCCTTTGATTCAATTGCTGCGGCATCGCTTCCTGCATTTGGTTCAACAGCGCCTACAGCAATAATCATCTCACCTCTGCAGAGCGGGGGCAGGTATTTCTGCTTTTGCTCCTCACTGCCGGCTTTCATTAGGATAGTCCCGGCGAGGACACTGTGCCCCAGGGAGTTGAGGGTCTGTGTCCAACTCGCCCAACTGAGTTGTTCCCATAGAATTGCAGCGGATGTATAGTCAAGCCCAACCCCGCCATATTCTTTTTGTATGTGAGCCCCAATAAGTCCTAACTGTCCCATCTTTTTTATAATATCAAAATTTATTTTCCGTTCATGCTCATATTCCTGCAATGCCGGCATCATTTCCTGCTCGGCAAATTTCCGTGCCATATCCTTTAACATCTGTTGTTCTTCGCTCAGCTCAAAATTCATTCAACACTCCTCTATCGTTTCACAACAATTTTTAAAACCACCTACAGCGGCATATTTCCGTGTCGTTTTGGAATGGTCTCTATTTTTTTTGTCCCTATCAACCTGAGTGACCTGATTAGACATTTCCTTGTCTCTGCCGGCTCAATAATGTCCTGCACATACGTTGCCTCCGACGCCAGGGAAAGTGGGTCAGCATACTGCTCGGAATACTCCTTGATCCTGTTAGCCCTGAATTCCTCAGGTTTTTCAGCGGCCTTGATGTCCTTTGCATAAAAAAGAGCCACTGCCTGTTCAGCGCCCATAGGGCCAACCTGTGCAGTAGGCCACGCAAAGATGAGGTCTGTGCCGAACCCGGGAAGTATGCCCATACCAAGGGCAGCCCCGCCGTAAACCTTCCGGATTAATATTGCCACCTTTGGCACAGTGGCCTCAGACAGGGCGTAAAGCACTTTGGCCCCATGCCGTATTATGCCTGCATATTCCTGCGCCTTTCCAGGGAGATATCCTGGGGTATCTACCAACAGGACTATGGGGATATTAAATGCATCGCAGAATCTTATAAACCTGGCCTGTTTATCAGAGCTGTCAACACTCATGCAGCCGGCACGAACAAGTGGCTGGTTGGCAACAATGCCTACCGTATGTCCATCCAACCTGGCAAAGCCTACAATTATTTCACCTGCAAATTCAGGTTTAACCTCAAGAAAGTCCCCATTATCAACAATTTCTTTAATGACCTTATGCATATCATATGCCTTGGTCTGTTGCTCAGGCACGATTTCACTGAGCGCATCTGTATTTCTTTCCGGGTCGTCTCCAGTATCTCTTCTCTCAGGTCTCTCTCTCCAGTTTGAAGGGAGAAATGATAATAACCTCCTGATCCCCAGCATGCACTCCTTCTCACCTTTTACCCTGAAATCCGCAACACCGGAAAGACTGCAATGGACATTAGGCCCGCCAAGTTCCTCCATGCTGATCTCTTCCCCCATCACCGACTTAATTACCCTGGGCCCTGTGATAAACATACTTGACAGGCCGTCCACCATAAAAATAAAATCGGTCAGGGCCGGTGAATATACTGATCCGCCGGTGCAATTGCCGAGCATGGCGCTGATTTGAGGGACTGCGCCTGAGCATCGGGTGTTGATATAGAATACAACACCGGCATGCTTCTCATCACTCACGCGATAGGGGTCGTCACTACCTGCAAGATCGGGTCTTATAACCCTTGCTCCTGGGGAATCGTTTAATCCTATAATGGGAACGCCCATATTCAGGGCCATCTCGTTGATCTTGTACAATTTTCTCCCATGCATGTAGCCCTGCGAACCTCCAAACACAGTGGCGTCGTGGGCAAATACGCATACCACCCGCCCGTCTATTGTCCCGTGGCCGGTCATAATGCCGTCTCCTGACGCTCCAATCCTGTGTTTTATAAGCATATTAAATTCACTGAAGCTGTCAGGGTCAAGTAGCAGGTCTATCCGTTCCCGTGCGGTGAGTTTGCCCTTTTTATGCTCCCTCTCAATCTTTTCTTTGCCGCCTCCAAGGGCAGCCCTTTCCTTCACCTCTCGCAGCTTTGCAATCACTTCTTTCATTTTATCCTCTGTTATGTTTAAAATTTCCCAAATGGAACATAATAACGCTAAGTGTTAAGTGCTAAATTCCAAACGATAAACAACCTTACACCTCAGCCCTTCTCTCTTCCTCACTTCGAATTTCGCGCCTCAGAAGCTTCCCCACCTTTGATTTTGGAAGCATATCCCTGAATTCTATATACTGAGGGATCTTATAAGAAACAAGGGTTTTACGGCACCATTTGATTAGATCATGTCCGGTAATACCTTTAATATCTTCCTTGAGAACAACATAGGCCTTAATCCTCTCACCCACCCTTTCATCTGCTACGCCCACAACACAGGACCCAATAACAGCAGGGTGTTCCTGTAGTACGGCCTCAATCTCAGAGGCCGAAACCCGATAGCCTTTGTGTTTGATGGTATCTACTGTCCTGTCTATAAAATATATGTTGCCATCTTCATCCATAGACATAATATCTGAAGTGCGGTACCATGTTTCCCCATCCATATCAATAAATGACTCTGCAGTTTCCTCTGGTTTGTTTAGATATCCCTTAACCATATGGGCGGAAGAGACAAGTAATTCCCCGGGTTCGCCAGATTTAACCGGCTCCAGGGTGTTGGTATTTACAATTTTGACCTTTTTGCTTGCCACGATACGCCCAACACTTTTTGGAGGGTTCTCAATGTCCACCGGGCACATGGACACACCACCACAGGTCTCAGTCGCTCCGTATCCCTGATAAATAAATTTTCCGAATTTTTCCCGCCACCGCTTCCCAACCTCAACAGGAAGCACATCTCCCGCACTGTACCAGTAATCCACAGAGCTCAAATCGTACTGGTCAAGACGATCATGTTCAAGGATCATGCGATAAAGGGCAGGCACGCCGATCATGGTCCTGGCCCTGAACCGCTGAATTGAATCAAAGGTCGCATCAAGATTGACCTTTGGCTGGAGCATCAGGGTCCCTCCCACTAATAGCGTGCTCAGACTGCAGGTCTGCCCCAAAATATGAAACAGGGGGGCATTGCCCAATATAACATTTTTCTCAACTGGAAAGATAGGCTCACTAACCCTGATCTGCTCGACAGCCGCTGCCAGAAACAGGTCATGAGTAATAGGAACCCCCTTAGGATACTTGGTAGTACCTCCTGTATAAAGTATTTCCGCTACATCCCCTGATTTAGCCATTGTTTCCTGCAACTGCCCGGCCCCCTTGCGGTATTTGTATAGTAATCTCCTTAAGGAATATGTATTTTCATCAAATGCAATCTTCCCTTTCGGTATTATGTCAAAGAGGTATCCAAAATTTTTCTTCCACCATGGCAACAAATCTGCCATTTTTGAAACGATGACCTTCTTGATCTTGGTTTTTGGTAACACCTTAGTTACATAGCCAAAATTAGTATCAGCACAAACAATGGACTCCGCTCCACTGTCATTGGCAATATATTCTACATCGTGGGGTGTGTATATAGGGGTTATGGGCAGGCATACCCCGCCTATTCTCTGAATACCCAGCCACACTACCACCCATTGTATGCTGTTTGGGATATAGATAATGGTTTTTTGCCCCGGCTTAAATCCCATATCCGTCAGGGCAGCGGCAAAGCGCTCTGATAGGTCCTTTAGTTTGTGATATGAATATCTCGTGCCCAAATAAATCACCGCTGTATTGAGATCACGCATCCCTGCAACGGCTTCAAAGGTAGAAAATATATTACTTCTCCCTGTTTTTTCCATAAAATCAGACCCCAAAGTAAGCAGCTTTTATCTCAGGATTTTCCATGAGTTCTGTTCCTGTGCCGGTCAAGGTGAGCATACCGTTTTCAATAACGTACCCCCGGTCAATCATAGGCAAAACCGGCCTGGCGAATTGTTCGCTCAATACTACGGTTATGCCTGATTCCTCCTGTAAACCGGATATGGTGTCCACCAGGATCTTCTGCATCATTGGGCTGAGTCCCAGCAAAGGTTCGTCTAACAGTAGAAGGGTCGGCCTTACTACCATAGCCATTCCTATTGCCAGCATCTGTTGCTCCCCGCCGCTCAAAAAACCGGCCTTTTGTGACTTCAGGTTAACTAAGGCAGGGAAGAGCCCGAAAACATATTTTATGCTCTCCCTTACTTTTGACTTCTCTCTTAGATACCCGGCGATTTTTAGGTTTTCCATTACACTACTCTCCGGAAAAACAGGGTGTCTTTCCCTGGAAAGGACAATCCCTTTCCTTACTCTCTCATTCGGTTTGGTCTCGATAATATTTTCACCATTAAAGACTATTTCCCCATAGACGGTTATCCGCTCTCCTCCCCGCCTCTTTTCTTTAATGCGCATGTCAATTATAAGGCCTGAAAGGGCATTCATAAGGGTTGTTTTTCCAGCGCTATTTGACCCAATTACACCAATGACTTCCCCCTCCTCCACCTTCATACTGAAATCATTAAGGGCCAGGGCATTCTCAAAAAAAACCATCAAGTTCTTTACTTCGAGCATCTTATAATCCTCTTTTAACTACCCCTGCACAAAGCGGCTTTGTTCCTCATAGGTGTTATATCCATTATTTACACCTCCGTACCGAGGTAAGCCCTTTTAACTTCATCACTTTCCATAACCTCTTTTGCAGACCCCTCGGCTATTTTCATCCCGTAGTTTAGGACGACAACCCGGTTGGCAATTCTGAAAAGCTCCTTCAAGCGGTGTTCGATCATTATAATCGTTTTCCCCTCATGGCGTAGTTTTTCGATGATTGGGACAATGCTTGCCACTTCAGCAAGGCTCAATCCAGAGAAAAGCTCATCCAAGATAAGGAGATCCGCCTGCAATGCAATCGCTTTGGCCAGCTCCAGTCTCTTAAGATATCCTTGAGGCAGCACGCTTGCCGTTTTGTATGCCACATGGGAGTCTCTCTCAAAACCCACTTCTTCAAGGAGATCTAAGGCGATTGCATCACGGTCCCCGTATTTTCCCCCGGCAAGTCCCTTCACTTTTGGGGAATAGAGGGGAATAATCATGTTTTTAAAGGCCGGGAGCTGGTAAAAGGGCTTAACCATTTGAAATGTCCTGGCAATACCTAATCGAACAATTTTATAAGGAGCCCAGTTTGTAATATTACGGCCTCTGTAAATAATTTCCCCTGAACTGGTTTTCACAAAGCCTGTAATAAGGTTAACAAGGGTTGTTTTGCCGGAGCCATTAGGTCCTATGACACCTAAAAGATCACCCTGATTAAGCTTAATGCCAACACTTTTTACGGCTGTAACGCCACCGAAAGACTTTGTGAGGTTTGTAACCTGAAGCAAAGGATTGGCGCTCATTTCTCCACCTCAACCCAGCGTTCAAATTGGTTATACTTCCGTTGTATATAGTGAAAAATACCTTCCGGCAGACCCACTACAAAAACAACAAGGAACAATCCGTAAAAAACTATTCGAAGTCCTCCAATACCCCTTAGCACCTCTGACAGGGGCACCAATATTACCGCGCCCATGGTTGCACCGGCAAGGCTTCCCGGCCCCCCCACGACAGCTGCTGCAATTGGCAGTATGGAATAATCAAGGGCAAATACCGGCATGCCTACAAACATATATACGTGCGTCATAAAAGCGCCGGCAAATGCGCCAATGGAGCTGGAAATAAACAATATCTGGATTTTGAACCAATAGATATTGATCCCGGCATTCATTACAGACCGATCATTATCGTTGATGGCCCTCAGGACCAATCCGTAGTCTGAGTTCATCATACGTCTTAATCCAAAAAGTGCGACTAAGAGTGCAGCCACAACAATATACAAATCCAACCATTTTGAGGGAAAAGGCGTTAAACCGTGTAAGCCCTCTGTTCCGCCAAAAATCTTGGTTGCCTCAATGACCCTTACCAACATCAAGGGGATAATAAGGGTCACCATGGCAAAGTAGATACCCCTTAGCCTTAACACCGGCAGAAGAAGTACCGTGCAAATAAATCCTCCCATAATAGTGGCTGCAGGAATGGTAATAAAAGGAGATATTCCCCAGTAATGGTTCAGAATGCCGGCTGAGTAAGCACCCATTCCAAAAAAGAGCGCCTGCCCTAAACTTACCATACTGCTCTGTGCCAGGATATCCCAACTGATTGCCAAGAGGGCAAAAACAGCTACAGACAGGAGTACCTTCTGCCAATAAATACCCAAAATAAGGGGAAGTACCAGAAATCCCAAAATAGGCAATAATCTTGGCGCAGACAGATACAGCATCTCTCTTAATGAGCAGAGGGCAAATATGTCCTCTGATCTTACCTTAATACCTCTATCTATTCTTTCTTTTCTCTTTTTCATGGGCAAGGCTTTTCTTAGATTATTATACCCCGGAAGGTTATAAATTGCATTTTTTTCGGTGAGCAATGAGCATCAAGAGCAAGGCGTGAAGGCTCGTAATAGCGCGCTATTGCGAGCCTGAACAACGCAGCTATTGATGCTCAGGGCCATTGAAAAATCGTAATTTGTGGCCTTCCTGGGTATAGTTAGGAGGCCGGTTTTAGTCTCTGCATTTTAGCACACACAGTAAAAATGCACACCTCTACATTTCAAACCCTCTCTTCCAACTCTTTTTGTTTCCCAAAAAGGCCGGAAGGTTTGGTAACAAGCACTATGAGAATGGCCGCCAAACTTACTGTCATAGTCCAATGGGAACCAATGTATGAGTCAGTAAAGCGTTCGGCAAAACCGATTACAATACTTGCCACAATTACTCCTCCGGTACTTCCAAGGCCTCCTATAATACACACGGCCAGGGCCTTTATCAGTACGTCATATCCCTCGCCGACTGAAATGGTTCCTAATGGGATTATAATGGTACCGGCTATAGCTGCCAGTCCTGCGCCGAAGGATACGCTCAAAGTGGCAATCCAATCTGAATCCATGCCAAATGTGAGCGCTGTGCGCTCGTCCTGAGCTATGCCCCGGAAGGCAAGCCCTAATGAGGTATGGTGTGTGAATAGCGATAAAAGGAAGATTAGGGCCAAACCGACAATCACAATCAGCAACCTCTGCATGTCCACATATGTCCCGGCAATAAAGAAACTCTTGTCAATAAAAACCGGAAGTGTGTACTCAAAACCGACAAAACCGAGATATCGAAACAATTCCAGTATAGCGAGACCAATGCCAAATGTAGCTATAACCTCGGAGATGGCCTGACCTCGCACCCGCAAAAGTACAAATCGATACATAAGCGCTCCCAGTACCATCACGGAAAGTATGGATATAACAGCGGAAATAATATATGGAAAACCTAAAAGATTAAGGAAAATCCAGCTTAAATAGGCGGCAAGTACGTATAAGGCCCCATAAGCAAAATTGGCTACACCGCTTATGCCAAAGGTAAGATTAAAACCAATGGCCATCAATGCAAGGGTAAAACTGTTTATTACGGCATATATTATTGTGCCAATTATCATTGCTTTAACTTCTACCTCCACAGAAAAACTTCTACTATTAAAAACCAACCAAATATATTTGAAATTTTATCAATTCAGAGAATTTAGGAGTCAGCCTGCCTGTGCGTGTCCGCACGCAGACAGGGAGCCAGAATCCAGAAGTCAGAATGAAAAGACAACCTGCAAAGAATTTTCAAGATTTAATTGCCTAACAAAAGGAACATAGATTTGCATTACTCCAATACTCCATCATTCCAATCACGCCAAGGCGTGACCAAGGAGAACTGAACTGTGAGAGATAATCTCTTAGAATCAACGTATAAGAATCTAAGTGGTCACGAGTATCAAACAGCGAGCGCCTCATTTTTTCCGAAAATTAATAGCTCTAACAGATCTATGATTCTAAACTCGTAACCACTCATCTACTTTAATTTCCACGATGCCTGTGCCTTGTCTTTTTTATTTGGCTGACTTCAAACCCTCAGGCAATTTAATCTTGCCGTCGGCTATGGATTCCGGATAGACATTGAGACGTCTGCCGTCTTTTGACCATTGAAACACACATGCTACAGCCGTGTTTGTGGGGTCGAGATCATAAATCACCTGGTGACCTTCATCAAACTTGATCCGTCCTATCACGCCCATTCGATCTGTCTTTTCAAGCTCCGCCACAATCGCGTCAGGATCAGTGCTTCCAGCCCTTTCAATGGCCTCAGCCAAAATATACACGGAATCGTATGTTGGGCCTGGGCCATGTCCCGCTTCCATGGGTTTGCCCCATCTTTTTTCATAAGCCTCATAGAAGGACTTGGACTTAGGAACTTTATCGGAATAGATAGCGCTCCCTAATTCAAAGTTGCAGTTTATGGCGCCGCCGATCTTCTTGTCAAAAGTCTTCCATGCCCCTGGACCTGCAAGGGGTGATATGAAACCAGCCAAAAGAGCGGGTACCTTCATGGAGTGCCATTGTTTAACCAAGACACCGCTTTGGGGCATGTCAAAAATGGGGAGAATCACCTGAGCATCTTTGGAGCGCGCCTTCATCAGTGCAGAGGAGAAATCCGAGGTTCCTGTTGGATATGCTTCATGGCCCACAATAGTCCATCCTGCCTTTTTAAAGTAAAGCTTGACCATCAATTCTGCTGTTTTTCGGGCCCATGCTACATCCTGATTCATTATATAAACCTTATTGAATCCAAACTCCTTATTTATAAAGGCCATGGTACCTATAAGGTACTTCACAAGATATTTGGCATTAAGGGCTGTTCTGAAAATATATTTGTACTTTTCCGGATTTTTTTTGATTTTTCCCTCAGAAGCTGGCGTCATGGCTATAGTACCAAGGAGGGGAACCTTGTACTTTGCAATAATATCCATGCCCGCTAATAATGCCTCGGAACGGAAGGGGCCAACAACAAGGGCTGCAGGTTTTTTGTCGAGGATGATTTTTTCCAGACCAAGAAGGGCCTCCGGCACTGGAACGCCAGGTGCGGCATCTCGTATGTCAATTGTTTCCACCTTGAAAGGCCTCTTCGTGGATCCAACCATAACTCCACCTTTGGCATTAATATCGTCCACTGCCATCTTTACGACCTTAATACACTCCTTTCCCTCTACAAACCCTGCCGAAGTCGGTATCCCTATGACAATTGGATCTTCTGCAAAAACATACTTTCCAGGGGTGGCCGACACAAAAAAGACCAATAATACAAAACTAAACAACCACATTTTCCTTTTCATAATCTCCCTCCTTTTGTTTTAGTTTCCCCTTTATTATCAAGGGGTCACCTGTTAAATATTTAGAAACAAAGCCTGTGTGTTTGTTAGTTTATTATTATGATAAAGCCTGATTTTTTCAGCTCATTAACTATAGAGCAACCGTTAGGGTTTACTTACAATTGTTGCTAACATGAGATAAATTCTTCTGTCAAGATATAATACCGGCACAGAGGCCCGTGAATTAAATTCTACCAAGTTATTTTTGAGTCTTAGCAAAAGTTATGTCAAGTCAATATTCTGGATTGTGGATAAAAACACAATGCAGCATTAGCATGTTATTGATTTATGTGCAAAGCCTGAAGGGGTCTTTCTAAGTTTTTGGACAAACACTGGTATGAAACGGGCTTTGTCAATTATAAATTTTATTTTTTTCTAAAAATATATTTTGCTCTTTGACATAAATATATATAAAATATGCTCTCTGGGGATTGCTTCGACGGTGAATCAAACTGTTATGCGTGGTTTGGTTACCAAAGGTATATTTATTATGTTAAGTTAAAACTGTGACTGTTAGGTAACTATTAATTTGTTTGACCATATTGCTTGAAAAAATTTATCCTTGAAGCTATATAAATAAAAAATACAAACATCAAAATTGGGATAATAAATGAAAATGAAAATTTTTACTACTGGTGGGACAATAGACAAAATCTACTTTGACATTAAGAGTAAATTCCAAGTTGGTGAGCCTCAGATTGGACAGTTATTGAATGAGGCAAATATCTCCTTTGATTACGAGATAGAATCTGTCTTGAGGAAAGACAGCCTGGACTTAACAGAAGATGATCGAAGGCAGATTGTGAAAAACATTCGTTCAGATTCAAACCAACGCATCCTTGTCATACATGGAACAGACACCATGGTAGAAACAGCGAAGATGCTTGAAGGATTGCCTGAAAAAACAATAGTCCTGACAGGCTCTATGCAGCCGTCAAGATTCATGGTAAGTGATGCTGTTTTTAATATTGGTTATGCGATTGCTGCAGTACAACTACTTTCCCCAGGTGTCTATATCGCAATGAATGGTCGAATTTTCGACCCTTATAAGACGTGGAAAAACGTCGAGTTTAATCGATTTGAAAGCGCTTCTTGACAACTTTAATACGGAAATTTTAAGGTCCAACGGAATTTTAATAAAGTTTCATTTCCCCATACGTTGCTATCTAAGAAATAGATTTTACTGCCAAGACTGATATAATTACAATCTTAAGTTTTTCGTGATTATCTTTTAATGAAGGGAGGCTCGTTTGACGAAAAACAATGGTAGGACCTTTAATATCGATGATTTTATAAAAATTATTGAACAAAATTACCTTAAATGGAACACCCCGGTTGTGACCCTGATTTCTAACCGTGGCGCCACACCTTTCGAGGTGCTGGTTTCGACTATTCTATCTTTGCGCACGAAAGATCAGGTTACAGCTATGGCCAGTGCCGGTCTTTTTGAGGTGGCACGAACACCACGGGAAATTACGGCCCTTGATGAAGAAGAATTAAAAAGATTAATTTATCCAGTCGGTTTTTATCCTACCAAGGCCAAGCAACTGAAAAAAATTAGTCAGATCATTATTGACGAATATGGCGGTAACGTACCGGACGTAATAGATGAATTGTTGAAACTGCCCGGAGTAGGTCGTAAAACAGCCAATCTGGTTTTGGTGGAAGGGTTTCAAAAGGCGGCAATTTGTGTGGATGCCCATGTTCACCGAATCAGTAACCGGATAGGATACGTTAAAACCAAAAATGCTGATAAAACCGAAGCAGCGCTAAGGAAAAAACTTCCTGCACGGCACTGGATGAGGTACAATGAATTGTTGGTTGCGTTCGGTCAGTCTATCTGCAGACCTATGTCCCCTTTTTGCAGCACATGTCCGGTAAATGGTATGTGCCCAAAAGTTGGGGTCACTAAATCCCGTTAACACAAAAAAGATGTCTGCAATAAAATGCAAATATATCTTTTCTTTTGCAGTTCTTGATATCCCGTAAGAACAGGAACCCCCCATGATCATTTCTTACTATATATGCCCCTTCATAAAGGGCCTTGAAAGGTAAAGTTTTATTAATTATTTTAACAATGAACTAAGGATATCCGGACGATTTGTAATAATACCATCTACCCCCATTTCAATCATGCGTAGCATTTCAGACTTGGAATCAGGCGTCCAGACAAACACATGAATACCCAGGCGGTGTGCCTCTTCTAGAAGGCCGTATGTGATGTATTTGTAGTGGGGCCCCCATAGACGACCTCCCGCGGCATTGATTGCTTGCGGTATGGAACCACTGAAATCATCTATGTCTATGCCGGCCATCCAGGGTGAAGGGCCTGGTTTGCCTGGTTTAATATTGTTCAAACGAATGCCTACATGTGATAAATATACTACAGGTATTCCAGGTGCTATTTTTTGAACATGCGCAAGGGCTCTCCAGTCAAAGGATAGTATTTGCACCCTGTACGTAAAGTCTTCTTCGTCCAATAATTTTATAACAGCACTTGTAACAGACTGGGGAGAGGATGTCATATCAGGTTTTTCTGGAGATGTCTTGATTTCTATCCAGAGATTTGTATTTATGTTAGCACTGCTTTTTAAAATAGAAATAACCTCTCTTAAGGTTGGAATGTGTTCCCCATCAAAGGGCTGTTGCTCAGGGTAACGATGCGCATATGAGGTGTATGGATTGAGGCGGCCCACATCATAGAGTTTTAATTCTTTTAATGTCAGGTTTTTGATAATCGGCCTGTCCCATTTTTCAAGCCACGAGCCATCAAATTTTCTGGCTATTTCAGGTTTCAGACTAAAATCATGATGTACAACTAACTTGCTGTCAGTGGTGAGAAGAACGTCCAGCTCGATAGCATCAACACCAATTTCTAAAGCCCTCATAAAGGCCGGGATTGTGTTTTCAGGGGCCAGGCCAGCGGCACCGCGGTGGCCGACTATGTAAAATTTTTTAGTCTGAAACTCCGGTTTTACACTTGGCGCATTTTTCATAGCCTTTTGACAAGCCGTAAAAGAGAACAAGAAAGCTATTAAAATCAGAATCTTAGACAGAATTCGGCAGTGGATAGACGTTCGTTTTATCATTTATTTTCTCTTATTCCAGGTTATTGTTTTTGAGAATTCAATCGATTAACGAGGCATGTAACATAATTACAATACTACTGTTATTTTGAAGAGATCAAGTGCAAAGTATAGAAATATCAGGTTTTGAGCAACCACAGACTGTTTTAAATACTTGACACTATTTTTTTATACAAAGCTTTACCACATCTACTATACTTAAGTCATAAGAAGGTTACCCTGTCGCAGATTCCTCAAAAACAAGAGTTAACTGAGCGATGATAAAATCAATATGGATAATATTATTATTGCATCTGCGGACTATGATTACCAAATCGCTTGTAAAAAAATTCGCATGTTAATCAAAAACAATCCTCAATTACCTCTTTCTTGGAGATTATGAGATGGGGCCAAGCTGTTTGAAGGCAGTTAAAGGTTCAGGTTGAGATGTTCCAAAAGAGATTTCTTATCGAACAAAGGATAAAGGACAGGTAAAACAGATTAGGATGAAAGTTCAGCTAATTAGTCTAAAGCTAAGGAAGGACGACCCCAGGGCATCAAAAAACCAACACAACTGAATTTACAAATCCCGAGGCAATCAAATAGGGGCCCACCTGATGACTCAATATGTATAAGATTGAAATCGGTTAGGTCTACAGTGCAAAGAAAATTTGCATGGAACGAAACGTTTTTCCGCCTTTCATCCTACTTTTCCTTCATAAATCCAAACCCTTTTATGAAACTCTTCTGCATAACGAAAAAAACAATCAGAGGCGGAATCATAGCAATCAGAACTCCAGCCATAATAACACCCCAGTTGTTCATGGCTTCGGTGTTGATCAACATCTTGATACCGATTTGTATCACCCTCATATGATCCGCGTTTACCACGATGAGCGGCCAGAGATACTGGTTCCAGATATAAACAAACTCAATCACTGCAAACGCACCGATGGTATTCTTAGATAAAGGGATTAGGATTTGAAACAAAAACCGTAAAGGACCACACCCATCGATCTTTGCCGCGTCGGTCAATTCATTGGGGATTGTCAAAAAATGTTGGC
>CBFDCD010000002.1:0-27156 GCA_965603225.1 uncultured bacterium | reverse complement strand
CCTCGCAGCCCTTACCCTTATAAAAAACAGCATCCTCGGAGATCTCCAGAGGAAAATGAGCCAGCCTTAGTTTCTCTCTTCCCTCAGGGTCAACCTCTCGACAATGAGTGCACAACGTTTTTATGAGACTCTGAGAGATGACACCCAATATGCTGGCCGTGACTAAAAAGGGTTCAATACCCATATCCGCCAGCCTAATAAAGGCCTCCGCAGCGGTATTGGTATGCAGGGTGCTGATGAGAAGATGGCCGGTCAGGGCGGCTTGTACGGCAATTTTAGCGGTTTCAGAGTCCCGGATTTCACCAACAACAATCACATCAGGATCGTGCCTTAGGATTTGACGTAACCCTCGTGCAAAGGTCAACCCAATATGCTCTTTCATTTGTACCTGACACATGCCAGGCAGTTCGAATTCTACCGGGTTTTCTAAGGTGATTGCATTTCTCTGGGAAAAAAGCGGTTCCTGCAGACATCCATAAATGCTTGTACTCTTACCGCTTCCGGTAGCGCCTGTAAAAAGCAACATTCCGTGAGGCCTACGAATGCAGTCCAATAGCTCTTTGAGTTCAGCATCAAGAAAACCCATATTGGAAAGGCTCACCAACCCTCTCTCTCGGTCAAGCACACGAATAACTATGCTTTCTCCAAAGACCGTAGGCAGACATGAAAATCTCAAGTCAACTACCTTCCCGTGAATTTTTATCTTAGCCCTGCCATCCTGAGGAAGTCTTCTCTCTGCAATATCCATGTTGGATAAAATTTTCATCCGAGTAGCAATTGAAGGCAGACGGTCTATGGGAAGGGCCAACTCATCGTGAAGAATACCATCAATTCGAAGTTTAACCTGGACTTTTTTTGCTTCCGGAAAAATGTGAATGTCACTGGCCCGCTTAACTACAGCAGTTTTCAATATATGATTTACGAGTGCAATAATTGGTTCTTCCTTGCCGACCTTTTCAGTAATATTGTACCCCTGTTTTTCAATATCCTTAATCTCTTCTACATCTGTAGATTCAGCTTCTAAAAGGAGTTGAGCCAGTTCCTCATTCTCCTCCATCTCATAGTGTTTAGCAATGGCCTTCTTAATAGACTTTTCCGATGAAATGGCAGGCTTGATATTCAATCCTGTATGGAAGCTCAAGTCCCTTTCCGCCTCATAATCTCTTGAATTAGAAAATGCGACCGTTAGCTCCTTTTTAATGAGTTTAACTGGAAAAACCTTTAGCCTCTTGGCTAATTCGGGGGAAATGGCATGGATCGCCAATTCATCAAGGGGATAAGAGTCCAGGTCCACATATGGCAATTTTTGCTGGAGTGCAAGGGCTAAGGCCAGCACTTCCGGGTCTATTATCTCCATCTCGACAAGAATTTCTCCGATTCGTTTATTGCTATCTTTCTTCTGTCTTAACAGGGCATCGCTAAGTTCCCCTGAAGAAATAATCCCCGCTGCACTCAGTAGGGCCCCAAGCTTTTTCTCTGTCTGAGATTCCTGCATCTTTAAGGCCCTGGAAATGTCAGAAGGAGCTGCCATTCCATCTCGAATAAAGATCTCTCCAAGACGTTTCCCTCTCAATTCATTCTGCTTCTTAAGCCCTAATTCAAGTTGTTTTTTTGTAATGAGTCCCTCTTGAACCAAGGTTTTCCCTATTCTTTTTCCTACTTTTTTTCTATCCAAAGCATTTTCTTCTAAAGTGGCAGTTTCTTTGTGTGTGACCGAATTCCCCTTATTCTTGGATGATGGCATTTCATCCATGTTTATCTCCTTATAAAAGTTTTCTGCTGCTTGCAAATCGACAAAAAAATGTAAAACATAATTAATCTCATCAATCACTATCCCTTTTATACATTTCGTTTGAGCTAATCATCTTGGTAATATACCCTCTCTGTGTTTAAAGAACCTCATTTATATGCAAATGCCGTTCCTATTGAATATCTCCCTTTAAGCCTATTGAATCAGCCACCTCTCTCATTCCCATTATAGTATCTTCAATGAGTTCTCCAATTTCAACTCCGAGCATCTCTGCTCCTTTCTGTATTATCTCTCGATTGACCCCTGCTGCAAAAGAAGGTGATTTCCACTTTTTCTTTACAGATTTAACAGTCATGTCCATAACACTTTTTGATGGGCGGATCATGGCATTCGCCGCAACTAACCCTGTTAGCTCATCAATGGCATAGAGGGTTTTCTCGAGGACACTTTCTGGTTTTACATCAGAGCATATTCCCCATCCATGAGATACTACCGCCCTTATGTACTCTCCGGGCCAATTATACCCTTCAAGAATTTCCCGTGTTTTGGTGCAGTGCTGTTCTGGGAATTGCTCATAGTCAAGATCATGCATTAACCCTATAATACCCCATTTTTCCTCATCTTCCCCGCGCTTCCTTGCAATATAGCGCATTACCCCCTCAACACTGTATGCATGTTTTATTAAACTATCACTTTTATTATACTCCTTAAGTATTGCCAGAGCATTCTCTCGTGTTGGAATTTTTTCTCCCATGATTTTATCCCTTTATTTTTTTAATTAATTGTAATTTAAATTACTCATTCTGTTTTTCATACCACCAGAAGTCGTTGTTTTCTACAATATCATAACATTTCCATCGTCCATTAACCATTACTTGCGGGGATAATTTCAATTCATCACGTCCACATCTCATAAGACGATCACAGGTCATTACCCATCCCTTAAAAAAACCATGTTTTTTAAAACATTGCATACTATAGCTGGAGCACGATGGATACATGGGGCACTCTGAGACCTTAACTGCAGAAAGGTGATTCAGCTTTTCCCTGTAAATATCTATAATAGATAGAAGGGGGTTAAACCCACTTTTAGACTCTCCCTTAATTGTTCCACGAGAGGCGCAAGAAAATAGTAAACTAAAAGGCAAAATTAATAATATTAATCTTCGTGTCATTGTTTCTATGGAAATAAATTTTTTATTGCGATAAAAAGTTTGAAATCGTAATAGTGCATAGCACAGATTGCACTTTCTGTAAAGGAGCCAAGAAAAAGACGTAATCTTTGGAAAAACCCCTTAGTCTTCCAAACATGGGTTTAGAGGAAATAGATATTATTTTGCAACTTTCAGGCCATATATTGAGAATATTCAAATAAAATGCTAACGTATAAAAATAATGGTCAAGACAAGTTATTTTAAAAAAGCAAGAGATCTTTCAAATGTAGTGAGCATTGCAAGGAGTGATTTTCCCTGGTCCATGAAAGGCTACAGGTTTAAAAAATACCCAACCCTTATGCCCACCATTGCCCTGCTTAGAAATTGGAAGGAAGGAAATTTAACGGAAAGTCAGTATTCCCAAAGATACTACAAGGAAACTTTGGGTACATTAAACCCGGAAAAAGTATACAAAGATCTTGACGGTAAAATACTGCTATGTCACGAGCCATCAGGAAATTTCTGCCACAGAAGATTAGTTGCCAAATGGATTAAAGACTCATTAGGCGTGGAAGTGCCTGAATTGTAAGGCTATGCTTTTCATAAATACATTACCAAAAACACAATGCATCTCAAATACCCGGCAAAATCTGGCACCGAAATTTGCATTATACATTCCTTCTCTGGGAAAATAAAAAGGAGGATTTACCTATACACGGAAAAACAAAACATTGTCATAGGACAATAATTAAGTATTGTGTCCCCGGATTGCGGATTGCAAATTTCAAGGTCATTGTAACAGCTCAATAAAAATGTTTGCCTTTTTTAAACACACCATGTATTTCTTTTGGAAAGTTTATAATTCATATTTCTTCTTTGTGTTTTTGTGTCTTGTGGTTTAGCTGAAAATAACTTTTTAAAAGGGGTCTACTGTTGTTCCCACCTGTTAAAACAATTTCAATTATTGGCGCAGGCGCCATGGGCGCCTCTTACATGAGCCTTTTTTATGAATTGGATAAAGATTGTGTTTCTATTGTCGCAAAAGACGAACGTTACAAAAGACTTAAGGAAGAAGGCCTTATTATCAATGAAACGCAATACTTCCCAAAATTAATCAGGCCAGATGATAAAACTCGGCCCTCTGATCTTATAGTAGTGGCTGTAAAACACCATAACCTGCCAGAAGCAATTAAAGACATTTCCAACATTGTAGGTGAAAACACATTAATCCTGTCCGTTATGAATGGGATTGAAAGCGAAGAGCAAATAGCTGCTGTGTATGGAAAGGACAAGGTTCTTTATACCATTGTAGTTGGGATTAGCGCAGTTAAGGAAGGAAACCGCATAACCTTTTCCCCCATGGGAAAATTCTTTTTTGGAGAAGAAAAAAATAAGCACATTTCAGACGCTGTTAAGGCCGTTCAATCACTCTTTGATAAGGTTGGAATTGTATATGAAACACCAGAGGATATGATACGGACCCTCTGGTGGAAGTTTATGATTAATGTAGGAATAAATCAGGTCTCTGCAGTGCTTGGCGCAACATATGCTGTTTTTCAGAAATCAAAGGATGCAAGTGAACTCATGGAGGCGGCCATGAGGGAGGTAATATCAATAGCCAGGGCCGCAGGAATACACCTCTATGATAAAGACATAGATGAATGGTATGCTTTTTTGTCCAGGCAATCTCCAGAGGGAAAAACATCCATGCTCCAGGACTTTGAGGCCAAGAGAAAGACAGAGGTTGAGATGTTTGCAGGTAAGGTTATAGAGCTGGGTGAAAAATATAAGATCCCAACACCTGTAAATGATATGCTTTTAAAATTTATAAACGCTATAGAGTATAAGTGGCGAATGTAATGCGTCTTTCTTACTATAAAATCAAGGGGTTTTTACATTGAAAATGAATACGGACAAAAACCCCGGTGACCTGCCAATTGGTCAAAAATGGATCAAAAAATGGCCTGTAAGGACTGTAGAATTAGCGCCTGAGCCAGACCCGAATTCCTGGACCTTGAAGATCTCCGGTATTGTTGATAAATCATTGATCCTGAGCATCCAGGAGATTCAAGGCCTTGAAACAGTGGAAATTGTCAAAGATTTTCATTGTGTGGAGACATGGAGCGTGCCTAATATCAGGTGGAAAGGGATTGCCGTTAAATCTGTTCTCCAATTAGCAAGACCTTTCAAGGAGGCTCTTTATGCTGTTGTATCCAGCCTCGGTGGCTATAAAACAGACCTTAAGCTTGAAACACTCCTGAATCCAGACACCCTCCTTGTATGGGAACATGATGGAAAGCCACTCAGCTGGGATCATGGTTATCCACTGAGACTGATAGTTCCTGACCTCTATGCATACAAAAGCGTTAAATGGATATCTGAAATCAATCTTTTAGATAAAGACATACCTGGATACTGGGAAGAAAAAGGTTACCACAGAGGTGCAGATGTTTGGAAAGGTGAACGCTTTGAAGAAAATGCAGATTCAATGATCTGACAGGCAAAAAATGACAAAAGAGAATTTAGAAAATAAGGCGAAGAATATAATAGGTGTTCTCGAAAAGGAATATGCCGGCGCCAAGACTGCACTTATTTTTAAAAACCCATTGGAGCTTTTAATATCTACGGTGCTTTCCGCTCAGTGCACTGATAAAAGGGTTAATGAAGTAACGAAAGGTTTGTTTGAAAAGTATCATACTGCAAATGACTATGCCCAAGCTGATTTGCCTGAGTTAGAAGATGATATTAAATCTACAGGTTTCTTTCGAAATAAGGCTAAATCGATAAAGGCATTTTGCAGTATTCTGGTGGAAAAATACAATGGAGAGGCACCCTCAAATCTTGATGATATGGTATCACTGCCTGGGATTGGCAGAAAGACCGCTAATGTTGTGCTTGCAGAGGCATTTAACATTCCTGCGATTATAGTGGATACACACGTTCTTCGACTAAGCAGACGCATGGGACTGACTGACAACAAGGACGCAACCAAAGTAGAATTTGATCTCATGAAAATCATTTCAAAAGAGCAGTGGAGATTGTTTTCCAATTTGCTCATATCCCATGGAAGGGCAATTTGCACAGCAAGAAAACCACGACATAATGAATGTAAAATAATAGATTTTTGCGAAGAAGGGATTCGCCTGAAAAATTAATTTTTATAGCTACTTAGTCACTAAGACACAAAGAAGGGATATTAATTATAAACTTTATCATAGGAAAGAAATAAAAGCTCAAAATTATTAATCCTGCATTTACTACCGTAGAATATTATGATCTTAGTGTCTTAGAGGCTTTGTGGCTGTAGTATTACCAATTTACTTGCAGAGAGGAGGTTTGATTACCTGCCGATGATCCAGTTTAACTCACTACTGATAACATACCTTTCGATCTTTATTTTTCGATCGTTCTTTCAGATCGCCTTGAATATACTTAATGTGAGCCATTTAAATCGAAATGGAAACGAGGTACCCAGGGCATTTAGGAACGCAGTCGATAAAGATAAATTTTCCACAATGGCACAGTACACCTCCGACTCGACTAAATTCGAGATTATTTCTCAAATATTTGACCAGATACTGATACTTTTGATTTTACTCACGGGATTTCTTCCATGGCTTGTAGAATTAATCAAGGCATGGGACATCGGCTTTCTAGCTGAGGGCCTCTTGTTTTTTACCGCTCTTGCATTCATTTCTAACCTGTTTGATGTCCCTTTTTCCCTTTACCATACTTTTGTCATAGAAGAGAGATATGGTTTTAACACTAAGACTGTCAGGCTGTGGATACTTGACTGGTTTAAAGGTATTGCTCTATCTATTATCCTCGGTGGCATTGTCCTTTTTTTCCTCCTGTTGTTATTACGATATATGGAAAACAACTGGTGGTTTTTTGCCTGGATAATTCTATCTATTTTTGAGTTAATTATAATGTGGTTATACCCAGTTCTCATTGCCCCAATATTTAACAAATTTGAACCAATCAACAATGAAGAACTTAAGGATAAAATCGTAACCCTTATGTCAAAGGCAGGCCTTGGGGTAAAAGGGATTTTTAAAATGGATGCCGGCATTAGAAGTAAACACACCAACGCCTATTTTACAGGATTAGGAAAGACTAAAAGGATTGTCCTTTTTGACACCCTCCTAAAATCCCACCCAGATGATGAAATCATATCAATTCTGGCCCATGAAACAGGACATTGGATAAAAAAACATATTATAAAGCAATTGATTTTGATTGAGTCCCTTTCTTTTTTAGGACTGTTCATTGTTGCAAAGTTGCTTGACTGGAATCTTATTTATCAAACATTTGGCTTTAAAAGCCAAATAACATATGCAGGGCTATTCATTGTACCAGTGCTTTTAGGCCCCATTGGTTATTTCTTAAGCCCTGCAGGTTCAGCCATATCCAGAAAGTATGAAAAAGAGGCCGATACTGTAGCTGTGTCACTAACTGGGGATGCCAGGCCAATGATAAACGCATTAATAAAACTTAGCGCTGACAATTTATCTAACTTAGTGCCCCATAGAATTTATTCCTGGTTTAACTACTCACACCCCGCTCCAGTTGAAAGAATAGAACGATTGGAAGCTATGGAAGGTAATTTATAGAAGATATCCTATTGACAGCATGTTTTTGCGTTATAAATGTCTTCTGGGGCATAAAAGGCCAACGGCATACTGCAAAAAAATACAATAGAGGTAATCAGATAAGCATTTTTTCTAAAAAAAAGGCATTCTTTTCATTCTATAAAAGAATGCCCCCTGTAACAATAAGTATCTATTCAATTCCAAGATGGAATTTAAGTGATTTAAGGGAATTTTTCATAAGCATTGTAATTGTCATAGGACCAACACCGCCGGGCACTGGTGTAATGTAGCCGGCAACCTCTTTTGCCTTTTCAAAATCAACATCACCTTTGAGAATAGCAATCTTTTTGCCGGTCTTCTCACTTATCTTCTCCCCTACCCTGTTTACACCAACGTCAATGACGCAGGCCCCCGGTTTAATCCATTCAGGTTTAACCAGGTCTGGCACACCTGCGGCTACTACAAGAATATCCGCCCTCTTGCAGTGAAAGGCCAGGTCCTTTGTCCTTGTATGCGCTATTGTTACAGTTGCGTTAGCCCCTGCTGCCTTTTGCAGCATTATATTGGCTATGGGTTTCCCAACAATATTCGATCTACCTACAACTACAACCTCAGCGCCTTCTGTTTCTACACCAGATCGTACAATCAATTCCTGAATTCCGGCAGGTGTACACGGCAGAAACTTTGCCTCTTCACCGCCTATCATAAGTCTTCCGACATTTATAGGATGGAAGCCGTCTACATCCTTATCAGGGTCAATGGCATTAAGTATCTTTTTATCATCTATGCTTTTTGGAAGGGGAAGTTGCACGAGGATACCGTGGATAGAATCATCTTTGTTGTACTTATCAACAATTGCGAGTAATTCCTCTTCTGTTATGTCATCAGGTTGGCTATCCTGAACCTCTTTGAACCCAAGACTCTGTGCTGTTTTAATCTTAGCCGTAACATACGAAATAGATGCAGGGCTCTCTCCAACAAGGATGGTTACAAGTCCTGGTACAATGCCCTGCTCCTTTTTAATTTTATCAACCTCATCTTTTAGTTCTACTAAAATTTCATCTCTTACTTCCGTGCCTTTAATTATTTTTGCCGTCATGTTAAACTCCTTTCATTGGTTAAAAAAAGCCGTCTAAAATTTTTTTTGTTGCTATTTATTTGATTAGCTCGATAACATAAGTTAGTACAAATATCAAACCTTAAATACAAAGCCAACTCAAACAAATAATAAAATTTACCGTTGCATGAGATAAAAGTTACTTGATATTTTCTTATCAATCTATTTTTTCTCACAATCCAAGACAATAAGTTATGCAAAATCCTACAGGAATTATTACAATAACAACCGATTTTGGCCAGAGCGACCCCTATGTAGCCATCATGAAGGGGGTTATTCTTGCCATAAATCCATCTGCGAAGGTGGTAGACATAACACACCAGGTGCAGGCAGGTTCAATTCAAGAGGGGGCCATAATAATAAAAGAGGCCTATAAATGGTTTCCAAAGGGAACAATCCATTTGTGCGTGGTTGATCCTGGGGTAGGCGGAAGAAGAAGACCAATAATGGTATTGGCCGACAATCATTTTTTTGTAGGACCTGATAATGGTCTATTCTGGCCAATAATTGAGCTGCAACGTGACATAGATATTATAGATCTAACTGAAAAAAAATACTGGCTAACGGATATAAGCTCAACCTTTCACGGAAGAGATATATTTTCGCCAGTGTCTGCCCATCTCTCACTTAGGGTTGATCCCTTTCTCTTTGGAGAAAGTATTTCCGACCCGACAACCTTAGACTATCCCATCCCATACCAAAGAAACAGCGAGCTTATTGGCCATGTAATAAGGGTAGATCGCTTTGGAAACCTCATTACTAATATAACTGAAGACAAATTAAGGGCATTTACCGCATCAAAGGATTTTGTTATTAAGGTTGGAAAAATTGTTCTAAAAAAGACAAGCCATTTTTACAGTGATGCGCAAAAGGGCGAGCCCCTGGCCCTTATTGGGAGCTCAAATTTTTTAGAGATAGCAATAAATATGGGAAGTGCCTCAGACTACCTTAATAAAGAATGTGGGCATGGCACAGAGGTAATAATTGAGCGTACTCAGGTGGTTAGACTGATAAAAAAGAATAAATAATGTTTACCGCCTACCAGAGGTTTCATTTATTGCTTTCTTATCCTCTCTTTAATTCTTTGTATATGTCCTCTTCCCAATCCCTTAACCTCGCAGCCTAGCTCAAAAAAGCTTTCTATTTTATTATCATCAAGAATTCCAAAACAGTCTATGACTGCCAAAGGACCACCAGCCATCTCAATAATATCTTCTGCCTTTAGCCCTAAATATTCCTCATGCCTAACAGCCAAAACGACCGCATCTGAGTCTCTAACTGCGTCTGTTATTGTTGGTGATACCCGTAAATCCTTGAGGTTTTCCTGGTTCCTGAAAAACCTTGACCTGCTTTCTCCTATTGCCGGGTAGGAATCTTGACTTTCGAATTCCCACCAGTGGTCAATATATGGGTCGTGAACACTTACTTCTCCACCCATCTCTGCAATCTTTCTTATAATCAACTCTGAGCCGCTATACCTTGTATCCCCTACGTCCTCCCTGTAGGATGCCCCTAAAACCGCAATTTTGGATGCGGCAACTATCTTTCCCATATTACGGAGGGCGTCTCTAACCAGTTGCGCCACATGGAGTGCTCTGGTGTCATTAATATTTATGGCCTCAGGGGTAATTTTAAATATCTCATTTTCAAAACCAAGGAGGTGCTTATATGCCCAAATCCCAAGGCCTCCATCCTTTGGAAGGCAATAACCTCCAATACCCGGTCCGGGGAATATCATATTGTTATGAGTTGGTCTCACCTTGATCGCGTCTATAACCTTAATTAAATCTACACCGTTTGTTTCAGAAAAAAGACTCCATTCATTTAAAAAGGCAAGTATGGTGGCCCGATAACTATTTTCAACAATTTTGCATGTCTCACTTTCGATAGGTCTCTCTAAGACCTTTAGTGGATAATTTTCAACGTCAATAACCTCACTCAAAAAATTTACGACCTTTTTTTCACTCTCCTTATTTATACCACTGCAAACACGCCAAAAATTCCTGATGGAGCGCACATAATCCCGCCCAGGCATTACCCTTTCAAAGGAATGGGCTAAAAGCGGTTCTTCTTCAATGCCCCGTCGCTTGAATGCAGTCTTTATTATAGGGTATGCAATGTATTCAGTTGTGCCGGGTGGAACTGTCGTCTCAATAAGAAGTAGGCAACGGGGATCAATTAATTCACCGATAATCTTGAAGCTCTCTTCAATTGCATCCATTTCAGCGTGACCGCTATGAAGGTTTCCAAGATCATCTTTTATAAAATCACACTGAACGTCAAGAACCAGGATATCCGCCAATTTCAGGGCATCGTAGGTAAATGTAGTTGTAAGTGTCTTCTTTTCCAGGACACATCGTTTTATCATTTGAGCAACAGCAGGGTCTTCCGCATTGACTGGAGAAATTCCCTTATTAAACAGTGGGATCTTCCAGTAACTTCTTGGGCTTGGCCTTTGCATGCCTATTACAAATTTATTAGATTCCTTTGTACCTTTATCTACGCTGTCCGCTACAACTGCAGCCATCACTGCGCCTACAAAACCAAGCCCCATTACAACTATTATTTCATGGCCTTTCTCCCTTTCTTCCTTAACAATTGCGGCAAGTCTTTCATATTCCTTTTTGTAATCATCTTCCTGGGGAAGTGTAAATATTTCACCTTCAGGGCTTATTGAATTCTCCACGATCCCTCCTTTATTTCATTTTATGAAATCATTTGATTACTAAAACGACATCCTTCTCTACGAGCCGCCTTCCAAGCCTACAACCCGGAGAGAGTCATATAGTCACTTCAAAAAAGCATTATTACCCTTTTGCCTTTCCTTAAATGGATAAGGTATTACAAATCACTCAGTTTTTGCATTAACTCATCCGTCACATCCTGGACACTTTTTTTCCCATCCAGCTCTACAATAACAGGCCTCCCTTTCCTATTGGATAAGTCCTTAAAAAAATTTATAGCTGCCATTGTCCCTTGGTTTTGATCAAAATAAATGCCATGCCTCTTATCAATAGCCGCCTCATCCTGATCGTCATCCCTTGTTTTCAACATCCCGCCACATATCCTGCACCTGTCTCCATTGGGTTTTATAGCTTCTATGTGTACATTGTTTGGATGGTTGTTATCATTTACGCATAGTCTGCGCCCCATAATCCTTTTTTTTGCTATTTCCCTGTCCAGATTTATCTCAATAAAAACATCTACACTGATACCTTCATTGTCCAGGGCCTCATTCAAGCTGACAGCTTGGTCAAGATTACGGGGGAACCCGTCCAAAAGCCACCCATTAGCACAATCAGCCTTTTTCAGTCTATCAAGAACCATGGGTATGGTTATTTCATCAGGAACTAATTCTCCCTTATCAATAAAATCCCTGGCCTTTTTACCAAGTTTAGTTCCTCCTGATATATTCTCTCTAAAAATAACACCAGTCTCTATATGGGGTATTCCCTCTTTTTCTTTTACAATTGCACCTTGAGTGCCCTTCCCGCTTCCGTTTGGCCCAAAAAACAGTATGTTCATAATTCTTCTCCTTTTAATAATTTAATCAGCATGTCAGGGAAACGTACTATCCTATTGTCTCTATCTAAGCATGCATGGACCGTATAGCCATGAACAATTAATTCTTCCTTGCTATAAATATCATAATCAAACCTGGTGCTTGCCCTTCTTACGAAACCTACGGTTGTTTCAATCTTCAATAAATCATCATACCTCGCAGATTTTATATAATTTAAATGCGTCTCTGTTACTGGTAAAAAAAACTCCCTTTCCTCAACCTCTCTATAGGTTAAACCAGAATCTCTTAAAAACTCTGTTCTTCCTATTTCGAAGAACCTGAGGTAATTAGCATAATATACAATAGCCATAGAATCACAATCGCCATAAATAACCCGGTAATATGTTTCGTTTTTTCTTTTCTCCATTCAATTTCCTTTAATGTTTATGCCTTTTTTTGATTTAAATATATGTAAGCGTTCACCTTGAACGATGAGCAGTTTCATGTATTAATTTTCGTATTAATACAGTCACGAAGATACGAAGACTCTAAGAATCTAAAGTCAACTACTATCGGCAAAAGCCTATAGCTTGAGGATCAAAGGCACAAAGGGACAAAGGCACAGATTTTTTAGACACATTGTTTCTTCTTTGTGCCTATGTCCCTTTGTGCCTTTGTGTCTTAACCAGATAAAGTTATTAAACTTAAGCCTTCGCCTGTCGAAGATCCCTCCGAGCGGGGAAGGCGAGGGTTTTTCTCCCAATCCCCGAGTGGGACAATAATTCATATCTTTCCTTCGTGACTTAGTGCCTTAGTGGCCGAACTGTTATCAATTTTCTAAATACCCTTCTAATTCATCTTTAAATTCATCATATATTTGAATAACGGGAAAATTTTGAAATTCACGTTTTATCTTATCTGGCGGTCTAAAAAGAATTCCCTTGTCCGCCTCTGTAAGCATAGTAATATCATTATAACTGTCCCCGACTGCTATTACCGTATAATCCAAACTTTGCAACGCCTTTATCACATGCCTCTTCCCATCCCTCTGTCGAAGTTGGTAATCAACTATCATTCCATTATGATCAATTACAAGGGAATTGCAAAAGAGTGTGGGCCTATGTAATTTTTTAAGCAAAGGGTCAGCAAATTCAACAAATGTATCAGAGACAAGAATAAACTGGAATCTATCCCTCACCCATTTGAGAAAATCCTCGGCGCCATCAAGTGGATCCATTGATTGAATCACCTTTTGTATATCTCCAATGCCGAGCCCCTTCCTTTTTAGTATTTCCAGTCTGCCCCTCATCAACTCATCGTAATCAGAAACATCCCTTGTCGTCAATCGTAGTTCTTCTATACCGGTCTTCTCAGCCACGTTTATCCATATTTCCGGAACAAATATTCCCTCAAGATCTGCGCACAGTATATACATATAATATCTACCTCTTTTCCACCCTGAAAAGGACTGTTTTCTCAGTTACTACATCCAGTTCATCTATGAGTTCTAAAGATTTTTTTACATCTCTTTCCCTTGCCTCATGAGTCAGCATAACAAGGGGGACGGAGGATTCGGCCTCTCTTTCTTTCTGGATAACAGTAGCAATACTTATATTATTTGCTCCCAGAATTCCAGATATCTTGGAAAGGACCCCTGGTTTATCTACTGCAGAAAACCTAAAATAATATTCGCTGATTATCTGATCCATTGGCTTAACAGGCAATTCTTTCTCCGGGGCAGATGCAAAAGATAAAGGTAACACCCTCCGTGCAATACCTTTAATTTTATTTCGCCCTAAATCCATCAAGTCGGACACAACTGCACTGGCCGTGGGTCTTCTCCCTGCTCCAAGACCGTAGAATAGAGTAGTACCTACAAAATCACCTTGAATATAAAGGGCATTAAATGCGTCTATAACATTCGCCAGAATATGATCTGAAGGCACAAAGGCCGGGTGTAGCCTGGCCTCTATATTGCCATCCATCAGCCTTGCAATGGCCAGTAACTTAACACAATAGCCAAGCTCACCTGCAAATTTAATATCTATAGGTGAAACATTCTCAATGCCTTCCCTGTAAACGTCATTAAAATGGTAAGGTGTTCCAAAAATCAGGGAAAGTAATATAGTCAATTTATGAGCGGCATCACTTCCATTAATATCAAGGGAAGGATCTGCCTCTGCATAACCAAGCTTCCTTGCCTTTGAAAGGGCCTCGTCAAAAGAAAGTCCCTCTTTTGTCATCCTCGTTAATATATAATTAGACGTCCCATTCAAGATAGACAGCACCTCTTTTATTTTATTTGCCGCCAATCCTTCCCTTAAAGCCTTGATAATAGGAATACCACCGGCTACACTGGCCTCAAAAGCAATATCAACTCCGTACCTTTCCGATACATCAAACAACAGTCTTCCATGCTGGGCTAATAAGGCCTTATTCGCTGTTACTACATGCTTACCATTTTCCATGGACTTCAGTATATACTCTTTGGCATAATCACATCCTCCAATAAGCTCGATTACAATATCTATCTCTGGATCATTTATCACTTCCATGGCATCAGTGGTAAAAATGCCTGTGTCAACCTTAACACCCCTGTCCGAATTAATATCCAGGTCTGCAATTTTTTTTAACACAATCTCCGATCCAAGCCTGTTTTTTATCATGGTACTATTGTTGATTAGAATCTCCGCGACACCTGCCCCTACGATTCCAAAGCCAATCAGGCCAACATTTATCTGAGGCATATTTTTACTCCTCTTTTTAGTTTAACCTGTTTATCCCATTACATGTTCATTTAAACAGATATGTTTTTTGTCACTTAACATTGATGGTACCTATAAAATACCCTTGATCCCTCTAATAGCCTGGTTAATCCGGTGATTATTCTCAACAAGGGCAAACCTGACATACCCCTCTCCATATTGGCCAAAACCTATGCCTGGCGACACAGCCACCTTTGCCTCCTTTATTAAAAGCCTGGAGAACTCAAGGGAGCCTATCTCTGAATATTTATCTGGTATCTTTGCCCACACAAACATGGTTCCTTTAGGCTTATCAATCTTCCAGCCAATCCTTTCCAGACCGTTAATCAAGGCATCCCGCCTTTCCTGATAAATTGTAACTGTTTCATCCACGCAATCATAGTTCCCCTTCAGGGCAATAATGGATGCAATCTGTATTGGTTGGAAAATACCGTAGTCTAAATAGCTCTTTATTTTCCTTAATGCAGCAATTATTTCCCTGTTGCCTACACAAAAACCTACTCGCCAGCCAGGCATGGAATAACTCTTTGAAAGGGAAAAAAACTCTACGCCTATTTGCTTGGCGCCAGCCACCTGCAAAAAACTTGGGGGCTTGTAACCGTCAAAAACCAGGTCGGCATAGGCAAAATCATGAATAACCATTATTTCATTCTCTGTACAAAACTCCACTATCTTTTGAAAAAATTCTTCTTCTACTACATTTGTAGTAGGGTTATGAGGATAGGATATTATCAGCATTTTTGGTCGAGGCCATGTTTGCTTTGTAGCTGATAGAAGATCTTCGAAAAAATCTCTATCCTGTCCTATGGGGATGCCCCTGAGATCGCCTCCAGCAATAATAGCAGAATACGGGTGAATGGGATATGTTGGGTTAGGGGCAAATACGACATCACCAGGGCTTATAGTTGCCAAAACTAAATGAGACATTCCCTCCTTTACCCCAATAGTCACAATCGCCTCTTCTTCGGGGTCTATTTCAACACCAAAACGGTCTTTGTACCAGTCAGATATTGCATGGCGTAGCATAGTAATACCCCTGGACGCTGAATATCGGTGATTTTTTCCTTTTCGTACCGCTTCCACCATCTTATCTACAATGTGTTTCGGCGTTGATATATCGGGATTACCCATGCCTAAGTCAATAACATCTCCCCCCTTTCGCCTTTCATCCATTTTCCATTGATCGACAGTGGCGAATACATACGGAGGCAATCGGTCTATCCTTGGAAACCTATTCATTTTTTCCCTCCAGAAAATTTTGTTATTATTACTACATAACAGCGAAAATAGTCAAAATTTTCTTTTCTATTTTCTCTTAAAATAATATATAAGGAGCTAAAACATTAATGTCAAAATCATAGCCTTGTAAATATTTTTTTACTATTATCTATAATCCACTTTCAATCAAGTTTAATTTTTTAAAATAAATATCAGGTAAAAAGCCATGGGAGACTTAAAAATAAAAGATAAGTATGCACAGGCCGGTGTAGATATAGATGCGGGAAACAAATTTGTGCAATCTATAAAACCTGTTGTAGCAGAGACATTTAATTCAAATGTATTCGGCAACATAGGAGGATTTGCAGGCCTTTACTCTGTTAACTTAGAAAACATCAATAAACCCGTTCTTGTCTCTTCAACCGACGGGGTAGGCACAAAACTGAAAATAGCCTTTATGCTCGATAAACATGACACCGTAGGCATAGACCTTGTAGCCATGTGCGTTAATGACATTCTTGTTCAGGGGGCAACACCCCTTTTCTTCCTGGATTATCTCTCAATGGGCAAGCTTAATCAAAAAACAGCCATTGATATAGTAAAGGGAATCAGCACGGGCTGCAAAGAGGCTAATTGCCCGCTAATCGGTGGAGAAACAGCAGAAATGCCAGGTTTCTACGGAGAAAAAGAATATGATCTTGCAGGATTTGTTACCGGCTTGGTTGATGCCGACAAAATCATTGACGGGACCAGGATCGCGCCAGGCCAACAATTAATAGGCATAGCCTCAAGCGGCCTCCACAGCAATGGCTATTCCCTTGTTAGAAGGATATTCTTTGAGGAACTCAAAATGTCTTTAAATGACTACGTTGAGGAATTTGGACGAACACTTGGTGAAGAATTGCTGGAGCCAACAAAAATATACGTAAAAATAATAACCAAATTGATACACAACTTTTCCCTATACGGATTAGCACATATAACCGGCGGAGGCATAACAGAAAATCTCCCAAGGATACTTCCCGATAATTGCCAGGCAATAGTAAAACAGTCATCTTGGACACCTCAACCAATATTTAGTTTTATAAAAGAGGCTGGAAATATAAATGAAAATGAAATGAAAAAAACCTTTAACAATGGCATCGGCATGATACTAATTGCCTCGGAAAAAGACACGTCAAATATTATAAATGAAATTCATAAAATGGGTGAAAGGGCATACCAAATAGGATGGATAGAGAAAAGGAGCAACGGGCCGGCGTTAAAATTAACAAATTAAGTCTACAGATTATGCCTGTTTTAGTAAGTGCTTGCCTGCTTGGAATCAGGTGCCGATATGACAGAGGGCACAATAGGACTGAAGAGGTTATTAAGACAGTTAAAGAGATACAGTTTATACCAATATGCCCGGAACAATTAGGTGGTCTCCCGACCCCCAGGGCCCCGTCCAATATAATTGATGGTGATGGGAATGATGTACTTAATGGAAATGCACGGGTAATAAGTATTACAGGGGAGGATGTTACAGAGGCCTTCATTAAAGGTGCTGAGGAATCATTTAAGCTCGCACTATTATCAGGCGCAAAAAAGGCAATCCTGAAGAGGAGAAGCCCATCCTGCGGTCTATCAACCCCTTATTGTGAAACAAATTCAGGATACGGCCCTGGTGTAACAGCTGCCCTCTTTATCAGCCATGATATTGAGATAATTGAGGCAGGCTAACCCCCTATTGCACACTGCACCGGAAAAATAAACTTCAGGGAAAAATCAATGAAACCAGTCATAGGAATACCATGTTATTCTCAGGAGCGGCAAAATGACCTTTGCAGAGAGTCTTATGCCACTCAACAAAGCTATTTACGGGCATTAGAGCAAACAGGCATAGCGTCTGTGCTTATACCTGCAACATCTAACGTGGAAATGATTAAGAATATTTCAGAACGTATAGACGGTTTAGTTCTTGTTGGAGGCAGAGATATAGACCCAAAACGCTATGGAGAAGTTCCCCTTCCAAAGCTCAGCCCTGTTGACAGGCAGCGTGATGATTTAGAATTTACTATAACATCCCTATGCCTTTCCGCACATATTCCAATTTTAGGTATATGTCGTGGCATTCAGACACTTAATATTTGTGCAGGTGGAACCCTATGGCAAGACATTGCCACCCAGGTACCCAATACCATAAAACATGATTACTATCCAAACTATCCAAGGAATAAACTCTCTCATTCTGTTCAAATCGAGAAAGACAGTCGCCTTGCAGAAATATTTCGTGATTTGAGACTAAATGTTAATAGTCTCCATCACCAGGGAATTAAAAAAATCGGCAATGGATTCCGTGTGACAGCCATTTCCACGGACGGTATAATTGAAGGAATAGAATGGATTGGAAAGGGTTGGGTAGTTGGGGTTCAATGGCACCCAGAGGAATTAATAAATGATGACATTCACATGAAAAGCCTTTTTGAGGCCTTTGCCTCTGCATGCGACAATTATCTAACCGGTAAAAACACCTAATATATTATGATAAGGTGAGAATTGCCGGAATGAAAAAGGTATCCTTGACTTTATAGTTATATTCAGATAACATTTTCACATTAAATATTGAATACCAAAGCCCTGTATTCTTTTGATCTCTTAACTTTATAGTTTTCATTTTTTAACGACTACTTAAAGTTTCAGGAAATTTACAGCAAATAAGGAATATTGAATATATATTTTATCAAACATTCATAAGGTTTTTGACTAACAAATACAATAAAAACCTTAACTGCTAATAGTTGAGGTTTAAAAATCGACAATTAGCTCCATAAAATTTCTCTTTTTATGCTTACAAGGAACCTCTTTTGCATCAACGTATAAAAATCAATATACATAAAATGCCTTAGCCTTTTTGGTCAATGCCTATTTCATTAGGTTCTTAACAGTATATTGCATTGCATGCACACTTATTGAGAGGGCTTGAAAAACTTAACATGGCAGCAGAAAAACTCAAGACAGGTTATAAACATATCAGAGTAGGTGAGTCAAACATAGGAGGCGGAGGGCCTCTTTTTATGATCGCCGGTCCCTGCGTAATAGAAAACAGGGAAATAATCTTCAAGGTAGCTGAGTTTTTAAAGGAACTGGCTGAAAAGATAAGAATTCCAGTTATTTTTAAGAGTTCTTTTGACAAGGCAAACAGGACGTCGGTAAATTCTTTTAGAGGCCCTGGCCCAGACAAGGGTCTGGAAATGCTTAAAGAGGTAAAGGATCTCTATGGATTACCGGTCATATCAGATGTACATCAGGTCAATGAGGTAAAAAAGGCGGCTGAGGTTTTGGATATTATTCAAATACCGGCATTTTTATCCCGCCAGACGGATTTGATTCTGGAGGCGGCAAGAACAAATTTACCTGTAAACATCAAGAAGGGACAATTTCTTTCTCCAGGGGATATGGAACAGGTAATTTTTAAGGCCACATCAGAAGGCAATAACAATATAATTGTAACAGAGAGGGGCGCATCATTCGGCTACAACAACCTTATTGTAGATATGAGATCTATACCTATCATGAAGAATTTTGGGTATCCAGTTGTATTTGATGCCACACATAGTGTGCAATTACCAGGGGGCAAGGGACAATCTTCAGGCGGTCAGAGGGAATTTGTTGAGCCACTGGCCAGGGCTGCTATTGCGGCCGGCGCTGATGGGATTTTTTTGGAAATTCACCCTGAACCTGACTCAGCCCTTTCCGACGGCCCGAATTCCCTTCCACTTGAGCAGGTAGAATCTTTGCTTAAATGCCTTATAGAAATACACCGAACAGTATCAAAGAATTAAATAAAATGATGCTGCCTTGTTTGATGAATATCTATATTATACAATATCAATTAGCAATTAACCTATGAAGAAAATTCCTGTAATAATATGGCCTATAGCGGGAATTTGTTTTCTTTTGGCCTTGTCTGCTTTTTTTTTGGTCAACAGATTTAATGTAGCCATAGTATCATCAAATATACAAAAATTTATACCTAAAGAGTCCTTAAAAATATCTGATATAAATTTCAGCCAGGATTATAATAATGGGCAGAAAAAATGGAAACTAAAGGCAAAAGAGGCTAGTTTTTTTGAAAAGGACCAGCTTGTTGTATTAAAGCATGTCCTGCTGACCTTAGGCCATTCCGACAAAGACCCTTTTATAATTGAGGGAAGAGAGGGAAATTATTTTAAGGATAGAGGTGAAATAACCTTAAAAGGGGATGTAACTGGAAAATCTTTCAGTGGTTACCAAATAAATACAGATCAATTATCCTATAATCAAAAAAATGAGTCTGTGGAAACTGATGATCCTGTAAAGATTACGGGCCCTTTCTTTACAATAATAGGAGACGGTCTTCATGCTGATATTAAAGGAGAGAAATTCATTATCAAAAGGAATGTACGTACAACATTTATAATTGGGGAGTCCTACAAATGAGGATTTTGAAGTCAATTTTTTATATCGGCACTGCTATTAATTTTATGTTACTATCTCCTCCTTGGGCAAATTCGTTTTCACAGGAAGAGTTAAAGCTAAAGAAAATTTCTACCACAAGTCCGATTACTATAAACTCAAACACCCTTGAGGTTGATCAGAAGAAAAGAACGATTGTGTTTGCAGGAAGTGTAAAGGCAGCGCAAGAGAATATGGTAGTAAATTGCGATAAGATGATAGTATACTATCGCAATACTAATGAAAAAAATGAACCTTCCATAGGTTCTAGCCGAATTGAAAAGATTGTAGCCTTTGGCAATGTCGCCATTACTATGCCTGTTGACAATAAAGCAACGGCAGGAAAGGCGGTATTTTATGAGAATGAGGGCAAGGCTGTTCTCACTGAAAATCCCCGGGTTCAACAGGGACCGGATTTTGTAGAGGGGCACCGCATAACTATATTTTTAAATGAAGACCGAAGCATAATAGAAGGTAATGATTCAAAAAGGGTGCAGGCTACTATATTTCCTAAAAAGCAAGGTGACAAACAATGATGGGAGGTGATAATAAAGGTTGTTTAGAGGTAAAAGACCTGGTGAAATTTTATGGAAAAAAGAAGGTTGTAAGGGGGGTTAATTTAACGGTCCATAGAGGTCAGATCATTGGTCTCCTTGGCCCTAATGGCGCCGGTAAAACTACTACATTTTATATGATAGTTGGTCTGATTAAGGCCAGGGACGGCAATATATTTTTAGATGAAAAAAACATTACCAATGAGCCAATGTATAAAAGGGCCCGTAAGGGCATAAGTTATCTCTCACAGGAACCGTCTGTATTCAGAAAACTGACTGTTGAACAAAACCTTTTAGCAATTATGGAGATCGTAAACACACCGCTACAGGAAAGAAAGGATTTTCTTCATTCCCTTTTAAATGAATTAAACATAGGCCATTTAGCCAGGCAAAAGGCCTGTTTTCTCTCCGGAGGTGAGAGAAGAAGGCTTGAAATCACACGGGCATTGATAACAAGTCCAAAATTTATTTTACTTGATGAGCCGTTTGCAGGAATTGATCCAATGGCTATAGCTGATATTAAAGAAATTGTTGCTGGACTTAAAGAAAAAAATCTTGGTATATTAATATCAGATCACAATGTAAGGGAAACATTGGATGTATGTGATCTCGCATATATTATAAATGAGGGTGCAATTATTGAATCCGGGGAACCTGAAAAAATTGCAGCAAGTGAGATGGTAAAGTCTGTTTATTTAGGGGATAATTTTAATCTGTAAATTATATTATGGCGTTAGAACTTAAGCAATCATTAAAATTGAGTCAAAAATTAATAATGACCCCTCAGCTTCAGCAGGCCATTAAGTTTTTGCAGCTTACCAGATTAGAACTGTGCCAAACTGTAAACCAAGAACTTGAACTAAATCCCTTGCTGGAGGAAATTCCAGCTGATGATCTGATAGAAAAGCCTTTAGAGGAGGAAAAGAAGAAGGAGACCTCTGATGAGGAATCTTTGCCTGAGGTAACAGTAAAAGAGACTATTGGTGAAGATTTTGATTGGGAATCCTATATTTCAGAATATAATACCGCCTGGGCAAGCCCACCTCGTGATACTTCAGAAGAGAAAACCACCTTTGAGAATTTAGCTACCCCAAAAACAAGTCTTTACTCACATCTTGTATGGCAATTACAGCTAAGCGATCTTGATGAAACCCAAGAAGAGATAGGAAGATACATTATTGGCAGTATCAACCCTGATGGCTATCTTACGGAATCTATTGATAGCATAGTAAATTCTACCGGAAAATCCTGGGAGGATATATTAAGGGTCCTGAATAAAATACATGAGTTTGATCCTGTTGGTGTTGGTGCATTAGACGCAAAAGAGTGCCTTTTGATACAGGCTCGGTTCCAGGGATTAGAAGGAAGCATAGTAGAAAAAATTATAGCTGACCATATGGAGCAACTTGAAAAAAGGAAGTATCGGGAAATTGCCAGGAAGCTCGATATCTCATTGGAAGAGGTCTTGAATTCAGTCTCCTTTATATCTTCTTTAGAACCTAAACCAGGCCGTTTTTATAATGATGATGAAACTATATACATAATACCCGATGTATATGTGTACAAAATTGGAGAGGAATTTGTTATTGTTTTAAATGAAGATGGTCTTCCAAAGCTAAGGGTAAGCAATTTTTACAGAGATACGTTGTCTAAAAAGGATGATTTAACGAAAGACACAAGATAATATATTCGTGATAAATTAAAAGGGGCCTCCTGGTTAATAAAAAGTATCCATCAAAGACAAAAAACAATATATAAGGTTTCGGAAAGCATTGTTAAGTTTCAAGGTAATTTTTTTAAATTTGGGCCATCCTATCTTAAGCCCATGGTTTTAAGAGATATAGCCGAGGATATTAATATGCACGAATCTACTGTAAGCAGAGTTATGAATAACAAATATATGTATACGCCTTTTGGCGTTTTTGTGCTCAAATACTTTTTAAACAGTAGCGTCCAATCAATTGATGGAATAGATGAAATTGGCTCTTTGAGCGTTAAGGAAAAAATGAAAGATATAATAAAGAATGAAAATAAATCTAAGCCTTTTAGCGATAATCATATAGTTGATATTTTAAAGAGTTCAAATATAAATATAGCAAGAAGGACAGTGGCTAAGTACAGGGAAGCGCTAAAAATTCTTCCATCAAATCGGAGAAAAAATATTTACATCTAAAATATACGTATACCGATAAAACCATGAAAAGTTTTTTGTAGGGCTTATACAATATAAACCCTTTTTTATATATGTTTGACTTTAATATATTTTTTTGTTAATTATCCAAATTCTTTGGAGGTGATATAGTGGATATAAATGTTACTTTTAGGCATATGGAGCCATCAGAAGAACTAAAATCATATGTAGAGGAAAAAGTTAATAAGGTAAAAAAATACTTTGATTCTCCTGTTGACGCAAATATTGTCCTTAAGGTAGAAAAATTCAGGCACATTGCCGATATGACATTTTCTATAGGTGGCAACAAGATTAAGGCAACAAATGAGAGCGGAGATATGTATTCCTCTGTTGATCTAACAATGGACAAGATAGAGGAACAGTTAAGAAGAATGCTGTCGCGAAAAAGAGAATACAAGCCGGATAACATTAAGGGTGAAAATTTTTTAGACGTTGACATAGAAGGCCAGGAAAAGCTGGCTGAATCAGAAACAAGGGAAATTTATACTGAAAAAGCAGACACAAAACCTATGGATATAAATGAGGCAGTAATGCAATTAGAATTATCCAAGAGAAACTTTCTTGTTTTTACCAATTTTAACTCTAAGAAGATCAATGTTATCTACAAACTAAAAGATGGTAATTTAGGACTTATAGAAACTTGAAAACGCGTAAAAAATCTTTTGTGGAAATTTTTGTTATCCCTGGAAGGTAATTAATGAAATGTTGAGTAAAAATTCCAAACGTTTTTTAGACTTTAGTTAACCTTATAGTTTAAAGTTTCAAAGATATCTTTTTGCACGACCATCAAGCTTAGTTGAGACATATTAGATAATGTAAAGAGCGCAAGAATGAAACTTTCAGAAATATTTAGCCCTCAGTTTATCATTGACGATCTTAAGGCCGGTGATAAAAAAGGAGTGCTGGAAGAACTTTCACAGATTATTACTGAGCAAGAGACATATTTAGATAAGTCAACATTGCTTCATGTATTATTAGATCGTGAGAGATTAGGAAGTACGGGCATAGGAGATGGCGTGGCATTACCGCATGGAAAACTGCAGGGATTGAATAAGATGTTGATTTCTTTCGGAAGAAGCAACCATGGTTTGAATTTTGATTCAATTGACAGTAAACCGGCATATCTTTTCTTTCTCTTGCTTGCCCCTGAAAATGCAGCAGGTATTCACTTAAAGTCCCTGGCCAAGATATCAAGAATGTTAAAAAACGGAAATTTCAGACGACGTTTGATAGAGGCAAAATCAAAGGAAGAAATCTATAATATCATCATTGACAATGATGAGGAATTTTAAGGTATTCTATGATTGGTTTGCTATTAATTACACACGGTAAGCTTGCAAAGGATTTTATTGAGGCCGCTGAAACCATTGCAGGGCTTGTTGAGGCAGTGGAATGCATCTCTATTGATGACATTACGGATTCTGAAAAATTACGAAAGGTGATTGCAAAAAAAATATCATCTCTGGATCAAGGGAAAGGTGTGCTTATTTTGACAGATATGTTCGGAGGAACGCCGTCAAATGTGGCACTCTCTTTTCTTAAAAAAGACACAATAGAAATCGTTACAGGCATAAATTTACCTATGGTAATAGCAATTTCTCATAATCGAAAGGGGCAAAATTTACAAAAAATAGCAGATATAGCTAAAAATGCCGGGCTACGAAGTATATCATTAGCCAGTGAATTACTCACACCTAAAGGTAATTAGTAGGTAATGAGACCTACGGAAGGCAACAATACGATCCCATAAGTACATCTATACCATAAAAAGTAAACGTAAAGGAGACCAAAATGGCAGTTAAGGTGGCAGTAAACGGATTTGGACGTATAGGCAGAATGGCTTTTCGCGCAGCGTACGAAAGGAATGATATTGAAATTGTCGCATTAAATGACCTTACTGACCCGAATACACTTGCACATTTACTTAAATATGATTCAGTCCACGGAACACTCAAACAAGAGATAACCGCAGATAAAGATACTATTATCATTGACGGAAAAAGCATAAGGGTCACATCCGAAAAAGACCCTACTATGCTCCCATGGAAAGACTTTGGCATCGATATAGTCCTTGAGTGCACAGGGCTTTTCAGGGAAAAAACCCAGGCAACCAAACATCTCAATTCCGGCGCAAAAAAGGTTATTATTTCAGCGCCGGCAACGAACCCTGATATAACCGTAGTAATAGGTGTAAACCATGATAAATACGACCCAAGCGAGCATAATATTATTTCAAATGCATCATGCACAACAAATAGCCTGGCGCCTCTATGTAAAGTTTTATTAGAGAATTTTGGAATTGAAAAAGGCCTCATGACAACAGTGCATTCTTACACCTCTGATCAGAGAATTCTTGATTTCCCCCACAGTGATCTCAGGAGGGCCAGAGCAGCGGCCCTTTCTATGATACCTACTACTACAGGGGCGGCAAAGGCAATCTCTCTCGTCATCCCTGAATTAGAGGGAAAGATACAGGGGATGGCCTTAAGGGTCCCCACACCGAATGTTTCTGCAACTGATCTTGTCGTTCAGGTCAGCACGCCGGTATCTGCAGAAGAAATCAATAAGGCCTTTAAGGAGGCATCTGAGGGAAGCCTGAAGGGAATACTCGGGTATTCTGATAAGCCCCTTGTTTCTACTGATTATAATGGTATTACTGAATCCACTGTAGTGGATGCACTGTCAACCATGACTGTGGGAGATGATATGGCAAAGGTTTTAGCCTGGTATGACAATGAGTTTGGATATGCTAACAGGCTTGTAGACCTTGCTGTATATATAGGAAAAACCTTAGGGTAGCACGAGAATGAAAAACAGAAAATTCCTGATGGCAGCCAACTGGAAAATGAATTTATCCCTTGATGATACCAGGGAACTCCTGATAACGATAAAGAGGGCTGAAATAGATTTTAACAAGGTAGATGTGCTTATTGCGCCCCCTTTCACGGCCTTATCACTGGCATACGAATTGCTGGCTGAAACGGATATTCTGATTGCAGGCCAAAATATGCATTGGGAGAAAGGCGGCGCCTTTACAGGAGAAATTTCCCCGTTAATGCTTAAAGAGGCAGGTTGCACACATGTAATCTTAGGTCATTCAGAGCGACGGTCTCTCTTTTTTGAATCCAGCGCTATTGTAAACAAAAAGGTTGGTGCGGCGATCAATGCTGAACTTACGCCTATAGTATGCATTGGAGAAAAGTTACATGAAAGAGAGGAAGGAAAAACATTTGATATTATAAAAACCCAGCTCAATGAATCCCTCGACACCATGTACAAGCATGGAAAATCACATGAGGAATTAATTCTGGCCTATGAGCCGGTATGGGCTATAGGTACTGGAAAAACAGCTACTCCTGAACAGGCACAGGAAGTGCACGGCTTCATACGGAACTGGATAAGGGAAAATATTGGCAATGATGCATGCCACAACATCCAGATACTTTACGGTGGGAGTGTTAAGCCGGATAATAGTAAGGAACTTATGGACCAGCCTGATATAGACGGTGCGCTCATCGGGGGAGCAAGCTTAAATGCCGATTCGTTCATCTCTATCGTTCATTTTTATGAAAACTGACAGACCTTACCTTTTCCTGACAAACTTCATTTTTTAACCTTCCTGAATTTGTTTTAGGGCGTGCCTGAAAATAATAATCCTGTCACCAATAAATATTTTTCACCATCTCAGACCTTGATAACGGATACATTGCCGGCAAAGTTTTTCGTATCCTTTATGAAAATCCCATTTTTTCCATGAATTTTAAAAAACGGCTTAGGAAAAAGTCCTTTTTAGCCGATAGTACTAAATATAGATGATTGTATGGAAGGTAAATTGGC
>CBFDCD010000001.1:0-37029 GCA_965603225.1 uncultured bacterium | reverse complement strand
CAGAAAGAGGTGTTGTGTCATCTGCATCATATGAGGCCCGCAAGTTTGGAGTGCATTCGGCTCAACCAATTGCACGGGCAAAACGTATTTGTCCTGAGGGGGTATTTCTTCCAGTTAGGATGTGGAGATACAAAAAAATTTCCCAACAGATATTTCAAATATTTTATAAATTTACTCCGCTGGTAGAACCCATTTCCATAGACGAAGCGTTCCTGGACGTTACAGGGTGTCAACGACTCTTAGGGCATCCGGATGATATTGCGAAAAACATCAAACAGAGAATTTTTATGGAGACCGGCCTAACAGTATCTGCTGGGTTGGCTCCATCTAAATTTGTTGCAAAAATTGCATCTGATATTGACAAGCCTAATGGTTTAACTATAGTGACCCATGACAAGGTCAGGGATTTTTTAAACCCTCTTCCTGTTGCCAAGATGTGGGGTGTTGGAAAGGCGACACAAAGGGTTTTAAGCCAATTAAACATACATACTTTTGAGGAGCTTAGCCTGGTACCAGTGAAAATTTTGGAAAATAAATTTGGGAAACATGGCATTAAAATGCATTTATTATCCATGGGAGTTGATGATAGAGACGTTGTGCCTGAACATGATGTAAAATCAATTGGTCACGAGAATACTTTTGCTACGGATATCCTTGATATTGATAGGGTTAAAATGGAATTACTATCTCAAACCGATAAAGTCGCTCACCGTATGCGTAAAGAGGGGGCAACAGGAAAGACCATTACCTTAAAGGTAAAATATAGTGATTTTGTTCAAATTACCAGATCAACAACCATTGCCAAATCTACCGACGATGGATCTGAAATATACAACACTGCATGCTCTCTTTTAAAAAAAACGGAGGTCGGTAAAAGACCTGTCCGTCTTTTAGGTATCTCCTTGTCTCAACTAAGCTTTTTTGATGGGAATAGGCAGCTTTCTCTTTTCAACCATAATGACTCATATCAAAAAAAGAAGAGATTAAATACAGCCCTGGATTCCCTATATAAAAAACACGGCAAAAAGAGTATCCACCCGGGAACACTATTGATGAAGTAGTGCATGAACAAAAAGAATCTTCAGTCACGTTTTCTGATAGCGGATAAAAACACAATTTAATAGCAGCATTTCACTGATCTATGGGTAAGGCCTGCATTCTTCTTTTGGTCTTTTCGGTCAGACACATAGGTATTTAAGGGGCGCTTTTCAGTTTCGAGCTTGAAAAAAATTTTTTTATAGGTTTTCAGATCTTGATGGTCTCGTAAAAAGGTAATTTATGCCGCAAGCGGCATCCTATGAACAACGAACTCGATCAAATGCAATAAAATTAAAATGATTCATTGTAGTAATACGTAATAAAACAAATACAGCATACAAACAAAACGACTTCGTTGGAAGCCAACAATTGAAAATATTATGATACTACACTGTATATACTTTCATAATTAAACACTGTATGTTGTTGTCAAATTTGCATTTTCCGACTTTTTACGAATGCATCATATATCTTGATTGACAAATAAATTATTTTTCTTTATCTTAATTGCATAAAAAATGTAATATATAAATATAATATATTGTTAACTAACAATATCTTACCAAGAATGGATTTATGAAAAAAAATTCCTCACCAATCTTCAATAAGATAGAAACCTCAAAACAACTGCCCTCTCTCCCCCATATTCTCTTAAAATTAATAGAGGCATGCAACAAAGAAGAGGCTAAGATAAAAGAAATATCCCGAATAATCAGCAAAGATTCCTCGCTGAGCGCCAGGGTCATGGCAATGGTAAATTCCGCATATTACAATCTCCCCAATAAAGTAACCAGTACAGAGCAGGCCCTGGTGCTTTTAGGCATAGATACCATAAAAAATATTGCAATTAGTGCCTCGATTAAAAATGTCTTTAAAGGGGCTAAGGATGAAGCGGGCTTTAACCTGAAAGGATTTTGGGTGCACTCTTTAATGTGTGCTATCTTGTCCAAATCTATAGCCGTAAAAATCGCATATGATTCGCCTGACGAGGCATTTTTGGCAGGGCTGCTTCATGACATTGGCAAACTGGTCCTGTGGATCAATTTTACCGACGAATATAAAAAGATAATAGATTCATCCAATAAACAGACGGACTTGCTTTTGGCAGGGGAGATTCAACTGGGGGCATCACATCCTGAAGTAGGGGCTTGGCTCATTAAACATTGGAAACTCCAGTCCTTTATTTCAGATGCGGTTCTTTATCACCACGAACCATTACCAAGAATCCTCAATGCCATTCCCTTGATTAAAATTGTATATGTAGCCAATAGTATGTCTGTTAAAACAAATGAAAACAGTGAGGTTAATTTTAATGCTGCAAGGGAAATCTTTGGATTTTCAAGTAAGCAATTAGAGGAAATTAATTCAAATGCCAGGGAAGAAATAGAGCATATCGCCCAATTTATGGGGATAACTGTAAATCTCCAGGAAAATAAAGAGATGAATGATTCTGATGGAGAGATTAAAATACAAGAACATTTAGCTCAAGAGGTGAAAGAAGCCACCCTTCTTCAGGGCACACTACAAAGCCTATTAAAGGCCCACAATGAAAATTCCATATTGAGAGTAATCAGTCACGCCCTCCAGATTCTGTTTGACCTGAAGATTGTTCTCTTTTTTTTATATGATCAAGAAAAAAATGCATTAATCGGAAAATCCGCTGGGAGTAACGATAAATTTAATTTTCTTGATGGAGTTTTAATCCCCTTTCAGGGAGGAAAAGGTCTACTGGTGGACACTTTAAAACAAGGGGTCCCAACAGATTCCTTCAGTTATTTCAAAAATGATAGCCCTACTATTATAGATGAATTGGTTATTCGCCTAACGGGAAGGGACGGCGTAATGATTTTTCCTATGGTTGTTCAAAAACAATACATCGGTATAATAGTGGTCGGTTTAAATGAAACAAGGGTCTCTCATTTGCGAGATAATTTAAGACTGTTGTCTATGATTAGTGCTCAGGCAGCCATTGCATTGTATGCGGATTATTTGAGACAAAATCAAGCGAAATTAATTTTGGACCAACGCCTTAAAGATACCTCAACCATTGCCCGAAAAGTAGTTCATGAAGTGAACACGCCATTGAGCATCATTAAGAATTACACGAAGATTATGGAAACAAAATTGGCTGAAAAGGACATTGAATATGAGGAGCTTGGGATTATCAACGAAGAAATTAATCGGGTTGTCCGTTTATTACGGGGATTATATAATTTTTCAGAGGTAAAACTCCAGAAAATTAACACGTTAGATATAAACACCCTTTTGTCAGAAGTGGTAAGAGTTTTCAAGAAATCCTTGTTGATAGGCACTGACATTGATATTCATTTAAACCTCTGGCACTCCCTTCCATTAGTTAATACAGATAAAGATAAATTGAAGCAGGTCGTTATCAATCTTATTCAGAATGCAGTTGAATCAATGCCCAAAGGTGGTAATCTTTATATAACAACTAAATTTACTTCAAGTAAACTAAGTGATACATTTTTAAAAGATATCAAGGGCGCCATGCAATATGTGGAGATTGCCTTTATGGATGACGGTCCCGGTATACCTGATAACCTTCAATCCAGGCTTTTTGATCCTTTTGTTACCTCAAAAGGAGGAAAACATAGCGGATTAGGGTTGTCTGTTGTCTATAATATTATTAAGGAGTTAAAGGGAAACATTACTTTCGTGAGTGATGGAAAGAATGGAACTGAATTCAAGATTGCCCTTCCCATATAAAAGATTATACGTAATAATTTCAGGAGTTCGCCATGGATGGTAATGAAAATATTCTGATAGTCGATGATGATTCACGCATGTGTGATACACTTGAAGAGCTATTAAAAAACAACGGATATGCAATACAAACAACCAATAATGGTAAAAAGGCAATAGAATATTTATCTCAGGGTAATGTTGATCTTGCCCTCCTGGATATTGTAATGCCGGAGGTAAATGGTCTTACGGTTATGGATTATATTAACCGGAAGACACCGGAGACCTTGGTAATCGTTATTACTGGATATAGGTCGGAGGAATTAGCCATAGAATCCTTGAGGAAAGGTGCCTATGATTACCTTAAAAAGCCTTTTGAACCTGAAAAATTAATAAGGACAGTTGGAAATGCCCTCAATAAAAAAAGGTTAAAGAGGGAAAATGGTATTATCAATGAAAAACTATCCCTTGTGCAAAGTCAGTATAAATATTTAGTAGATAATTCGCCGGACATTATCTACACACTAAATCACAAAGGCGAATTTACATTCGTAAATGAAACAGTAGGCTCCCTTCTTGGGTTTGATCCCGATCAATTAATAGGGAAACACTATTCATCTATTATCTATGAAGAAGATATAGATAGATCCATATACCATTTCAACGAGAAAAGGACTGGTAAGCGTGCCGTTTCAACAACAGGAATAAGGTTACGGTCTTACAAGCATGGGAATGGGGCAGAGAAAGTGAGGAATACTACCCTTACCGTCGAATTAAAGGCCGTTGGGATGTACGATAAGCCTGTTGATTCGAAAGATAAACATTTTATGGGAACCTATGGGGTAATTAGAGATATCAGCCTTCGCCTGAAATCCGAAAAGGCCCTTCGGGAGAGCAAAAAACGTTTAAATAATATATTAAACTCAATACAAGCAGGTATTTTACTTAGCAATTTTAAAACCCATGAAATTCTTTATGCGAATTATGCCGCCCTTAAGATGATTGGTCTCCCAAAGCAACGGATTATAGGCAGCCTATGCCATGAATACCTATGCCCTGAAGAAGCAGGTAGACACCCTATTACTGATCTTCGCAAAAAGATGCATGGTTTAGAATGTTTAATGATCAATGGAGATGGAAGAGAAATACCTGTTTTAAGAACAGTGCGCAGCATAGAATTAGACGGCAAAGAGTATCTATTAGATAGCTTTTTTGATATAAGCCAGAAAAAGGCCTTAGAGGTCCGACTGCAGCGTGCCCAAAAAATGGAGGCTATCGGTACCCTTGCAGGGGGTGTAGCCCACGACCTGAACAATGTGCTCTCCGGCATTGTCAGCTATCCTGAATTACTGCTAATGAGGACCCCGGAAGACAGCCCCTTAAGAAAGCCATTGTTAACTATACAGGAGTCCGGAAAAAAGGCCGCTGATATAGTCAATGACCTTCTGACATTGGCGAGAAGAGGGGCTGCTGTCATGGAAGTTTTAAATCTAAATGATATTATATCTGAGTATTTGAAAAGCCCTGAATATGAGAAACTTATATCATACTATCCCGATATTGAAGTGATATTAGATTTTGAATCAGATCTTTTAAGTATGATGGGTTCTGCCATACATATATCAAAAACTCTTATGAATTTAATATCAAACGCAGCAGAGGCTATTCAGTGTAATGGAAGGATAATTATATCTACTGAGAACAGATACATTGATGAACCTGTAAGGGGTTATGATGATATAGCAGAGGGTGATTATGTAATTCTTAAAGTTATTGATGGAGGGATAGGCATATCCCCGGAGGATGCTGACAGAATATTTGAGCCCTTTTATACAAAGAAAAAAATGGGAAGAAGCGGCACAGGATTAGGTATGGCTGTGGTATGGGGAACAGTAAAGGATCATAAAGGGTATATTGAAGTTCAAAGTAAAATAGGCAAGGGATCAACATTCACCCTGTACTTTCCTGCCACCAGGAAAAAAGTAGCCAAAGACAGGGCTCCCCTGCCTGTTGAACAATACAAGGGAAAAGGTGAATCAATCTTAGTGGTGGATGACATAGAAGAACAAAGAAATATAGCAGACTGTCTGCTATCTGAATTGGACTACTCTGTGACTACCCTTTCAAGCGGGCAAAAGGCAGTGGAATATATGAAGGATCATTCAGCAGATCTGGTAATCTTAGACATGATTATGGAACCGGGATTGGATGGACTTGAAACATACAGGGGAATTATTAAATTTCACCCTGGCCAGAAGGCTATAATTGCAAGCGGATTTTCTGAAACAGGTCGTGTAAAGGATGCTCAGGTGCTGGGGGTAGGTCAGTATATCAAAAAACCATATACGATAGAAAACATAGGTGTAGCCGTAAAGACAGAATTGGAAAAGTAGAGAAACAACTGGTCCTTATCCTCATGGTTTTTTACAAAACCGGACTAACCCCATACATAATGGTCTCGTAAATATACACTTCACCAGATTGTCAATCTTTGATAGCCTGTGGTTTTAAAATCCAGACCAGGGTTCGACATTCAGTAAAATTTTAAGATACTATATAGCCTATAGAAATTGAATGGTAAGAATATTAATCGAGGCACAGGAATGAAAAAGATATTTATTATTTTTTTTAACGCACTTTTAGCGTTGTCTCTCTGCTCGAATGCCATTGCAGAAAAACATTATTCAACAACAAGAATTGCGGTGACTCTTAATGGTTTTTCTGCAGGCACTACTATTGGAATCATTGATATAACAATAGATTATGATCAGAGTAAGGTCAATTTTGTAAAGGTACTACCAGGGACTCTCTCAGTAAAAGCCACTGTAATAGCCAACGACAGCAAGGATATGGTTAGAATAGGACTTATTCACCCTGAAGGCTTTGATAGTGGAGCTAAAGGTTCCGTTATGATCCTCACCTTTACAATAATTAAGGGAAATAATTCTTCAATAAATAATTTTCATATCAAAAAATTTTTTGCCACAGACCTGTCAGGTAAAGCCCTCAGTTTAGATATCGGTAAAGTAACCATTGGTTTATGTAAATAAATATTAAACGCAGCAGAGCCGTATTGCAGAAAATAAAAGTCATAAAAAGGTTTATTTTTCCCCTGTTTATTGCCCTTAGTGTTTTTAGTTGTTCTGTTATCAAGAAAGAGGCCAGACATGGAAAAGCCTACGTAGTTCTGCCGGAAACAAAGGGTGGCATTCCTCGCCCCTATTCTGTAAATGGGGTACCATACTACCCGCTTTTCAGCGAGAAAGGATTTGTACAGGAAGGCTTGGCTTCGTGGTATGGCAAGAAGTTTCACGGAAAGAAAACGGCCAATGGTGAGACATACAATATGTACAATAAAACTGCCGCCCATAAAATCTTACCATTTGGAACTTATGTGAAAGTGGAAAATTTAGCAAATTCAAGAGAGACCGTTGTTAGGATTAACGATAGAGGCCCTTTTGTTAAAGGTAGGATAATTGATCTGTCATTTACCTCAGCCAAAAAATTGGGTTTAGTTGAGTCCGGAGTTGAAAGGGTACGATTAGTTGCCTTGTCAAGGATGGTTGGAAAGAAAAAAACAGACAATAAACACAGGCCTCTCATTGAGGTAAAAGACTATATGAAGGGAAAGTTTACCATACAGGTTGGGGCCTTTGAAAACAAAAAAAATTCTGAGAACCTTGCAGAGAAATTGAGCGTTAACTTCGATCACATTACTATTACACCATATACGCCGTATGAAGGAAAAACTCTTTACCGTGTAAGGGTTTCCCTTTTCTCAGATTTAATTGAGGCCAACACTTTAGTAAAGAAATTAGAGTCCCTTGGTTTTACAAACTCTTTTATCGTTGCACTTTAGTCCTTATGGTTTATCTTTCTCCGGAGCACGCCAGAGGTTCTAAATACAATAACCCTCCTTGCCCTTAGATTCAGGTCTTTTCTGGTTTGTGGATTTCTACCCTTTCTTGCTGCCTTATCTTTTACAATAAACTTTCCAAAGCCACTTATAAGCAAGGATTCTCCCTTTGATAGACTTTTCTTCATTGTCTCTAACAAACTTTCAACAACCCTCCTTGACTGGTTTTTGCTCAGACCTACCTGATTGTAAACGTTGTCTATAATTTTTTCTTTGGTTAGGGCCATACGATTATCCTCCTTGGTTATTAGGTGTATTGTATCCAAATTTTTCTTTTAGCTTTCGACAAACTATTTCAGGTACAAGGCCTTTGACAGAGCCGTTATAAAAGGCTGCTTCTTTAATTATTGTAGAGCTAATGTATAGCCATTTATAATCAGTCATCATAAAAATGGTCTCAACACCTCTGTTTAGCCTCCGATTCATTAATGACATCTGAAATTCATATTCAAAATCAGAGAGTGCCCTCATGCCCCTCAAAACAATATTGGTTTTTTTGTTTGTCACGTAATCAACAAGTAAGCAGTCAAAGGAGTCAACAAAAACATTGCCTTCATTTTTTATTGCCTCCCTTATCATCCCCACCCTTTCCTCTAAGGTGAAAAGGGTTTTTTTTATAGGATTCGATGACACGGCAATGGTAACAGAGTCATATATGGTTAATGCCCTTCGTGTAATACTTAGATGGCCATTTGTGATCGGATCAAAAGAGCCTGGATAAATTATCATTTTTTCTGAATTATTCTTTTTCATTATGGATATAAATTCCTATTAATGTCATTCCATAGGATCTGCTTATTTTTAGTTGAAAATTTTGTATGCAAACAGGCAATGGGTCACTATCATTTATTGATGATTCTACGACTACAGTACTATTTTCATGGAATAGGTTATTCGCAAATAATTTATCTATTGTCGGTTTAATGTATCCCTTACCATAGGGTGGGTCAATAAAGATTATATCAAATTTATTAAACCCTTCACATTTAAAATGGCTTAGGCCGTCCGGTAGATGTCTTTTAAAAGTTTTTGAGAACTCTTCATAGCTACAAATAGCAAGGTTTTTTCTGATTAAGGAAATTGCCTTGTTTGAGCTGTCTACAAAAACAGCCTTTTTCGCCCCCCTGCTAAGGGATTCAATCCCCAGACTGCCGGTTCCAGCAAATAAATCAAGTACAGAGAGACCGGTTAATGTCTGCCCCAGCATGTTGAAGATAGAACTTCTCACCATGTCCGAGGTAGGGCGTATACTTATTGACTTAATGAATGATAGTTTTCGTCCCCTTGCACCTCCACCGGTTATTCTCATAATATTTAACAACTGCCAAACAATTTAAGCGCTTATAGATAAATTTCCTGTAACTATTCAGGTATATTGCCACAAAGGCACTAGGCCACAAAGATTATAACATTATTGCATTAATGGGCCTGTTTTATATGTGGCGTATTGATATTTCTAAGAAAGTATTTAATGACTACTTAAATAAATTGCACGAAAGTGGAGCCAAGGCAGGCAATAGTAAATAGTCAATTTGGATCTGGATTTCCCAGGTTAGTTTATCAGGTTTTTTATAATTCATTTCTCGTGTATGTTTCTTTTTTCCCAACAGAGGATCTATGTGCCATAAACGTCTTTGTATGTCTGTGAATAATGCAATAAAGCGTCATGATAGGACCTGAAATAACATAGGCTGTTGAAAAAATGAACAACATTAAGACTGGTTTATAGGCTATAACAACAAAAATAAGTATAGTGGCTACAAGCACATTAAAGGGTTTTTGCTTAAACAGTTCAAGTTTTTTAAAGCTAAGGTAATCAATTGCGCTAACCATAAGAAAAGATAAAGCATAAATGGCGCCTAAAGTAATGATGTGTTTATTTTCAGTTAGGCCGCCCAGAGAATCGATAAAAAGAACAAAGATGGAGATGAAAATGGCTGCACCTGGTATTGGTAATCCCTTAAAGTGTTTAGACTCAATATCGTTTTTTTGAATATTAAACCTGGCAAGTCTCAACGCACCGCAGATAATATATAGAAATACAGCAAGCCAGCCAAATCTTCCAAAAGGTTCGAGGGACCACAGGAAGACCAGTATCCCAGGGGCAACACCAAAGGCAACCAGATCAGACAGTGAATCATATTCGGCACCAAACTGGCTGCTGGTATTAGTAAATCGGGCAATTTTGCCGTCTAATGCATCAAATATGGAAGAAATTAGAATGGCAATAGCCGCGGCGTGATACCTTCCCTGGATAGCAGCAATGATGGCATAAAATCCACCAAAAAGGCTGCATGAGGTAAACAGGTTGGGGAGAATATATACGCCCCTTCTATCTCTTTTTTTTGACCAATTCTTTTTTTTCATACTATTGAATATATCCTATTACTGTTTGGCCGCCCTTGACCTTTTGCCCTTCTTGCACAGTAACCTTACTATTAGTTGGAAGGTACACCTCAAGTCGTGATCCGAACCTTATAAGGCCGAATCTTTGACCTGCCTCTACATTATCTCTTTCTTTAACCCAGCATGCAATCCTTCTGGCAATAAGGCCGGCTATTTGAACAAAGACAATCTTTTTATCGTCATTCGTCTCTAATGTTATGATGTTATGTTCATTGTATTTAGATGCCTTATCCATATTTGCAGAAAAAAATTTACCTGGCGTGTAAGAAATGTCTAATACCTTACCCTTTATAGGTATTCGGTTTATATGGGCATTAAAAATAGACATAAAGATACTTATCTTTATTGATGAATGTTTACAATTATGGTCACCGTTGTCTAATCTGTCTACAGATAATATCTTCCCATCTGCCGGGGTCAACACTGCCTGTTCATTACCTATTGGGATTCTCTCTGGATCTCGGAAAAAATACGCAACAAAGAGTGTTATCACAGAGATAACAATAGCCAAAAAAACCAGGTGAAAAACTCCCGTAATAATTGCCAAGGCTGCTCCAGCAATTATAAAAGGTAGTCCTTCCCTTGCAACTGGTAATTTGTTGTTTATCCTTTTTTGGTCCATTAAATTATACTATTTAACTTATATACTTACCATGTCTGTATAATATAAATTTGGCCGCTTGTCAACATAGGTAAAAATTCGGCTTCATAAAAAAACCTTAATGCAACCTTGAAAAAATAGTCCCTATGGCATAATAAAATCATAGAATCTTGGCCTAAAATATTAGACGATATTAGACCTATTCTTTGGCATTCGTATATCCGCCCCCCTCATATAGAGAGGTTCAAGATTGTTTAAGCCGTCTTGACTTCCATTTTTAATTTTTTCTAACCCTAAGGAGCCAATGGCTGATGCCTTAAGATTCCACATATGTATGGGGGCTAATATATGATTTTCGTCAAGTTGCCGCATCAGGATTGTTCCCTGATTAAAATAATCATTTCCTATTAATACAGTCCTGTTTTCTATTATAGAGCCGATGTCCTCTATTCTCAGGCACGTGTATTGCTTTACCCCGAAAAGCTCATTATTATTACTCCATCTAAATAATGCCGTAAACACCTCACCCTTTCGAGAGGTCACAAGGGGGCATATGTCTTCTTTGATGTATGGGACCTGGTATGCCATAGCCTCTAATGTGGGAACCCCAACCACCGGTATCGTTAGGTGTTGAGATAGTCCCTTAACAACAGAAAGACCTATCCTAATGCCGGTAAAGCTTCCTGGTCCAATTGCCACAATGAGGCTACCAAGCATTGAAAGTTCAATGTTGACCCTGGCAAGAAGTTCATCTATGGCAGGCATCAAATTTCTGAAGTGGCTTGACCTTGAAGGAAGTATATACTCACCCAGCACAACGTCATCATCCATTACTGCAATGCTGTATTGACTGGTTGAGGTATTTAAAGAAAGGGTATTCAACTTTTAGTCTTTATTAATGGTTAGTGATTATTCTTATCAGATCATTATAAAAAACAATAGCCATTAACAGGATAAGAAGGAAAAAGCCCACCTTTTGAGCTAACTCCCTTTTTTTAATGCTTATAGGTTTTTTGATTAAGATTTCTATTAAAAAGAAAAGTATCATCCCTCCATCCAGTACTGGGACCGGCAAAAGATTTAAGATGGCAAGGTTGATGCTTATAAGGGCCATGAAGGGAAATAAATAGCCCACGTTCTCTTTAGCTATATCTCCGGTTAGCTGACCTATCATAATAGGGCCGCCGAGTGTTTTAAGTGGAACAACGCCTTGAAAAAGCTTAACAATTGTTAGCACTGTTAATGATGTAATCTCCCACGTTTTTTCCCCTGCCTTTCCCATGGCCTGAAAAGGGTTTAATTTCAATTGACTTATTTTTCCACTCGCTACGATTCCTATCAATGCCGATTTTATATCTTCACCGAAGATATTTTTAACAATTTCCTCTTCCGGATGAACAATTACCGCTATTCTTTTACCATTCCTATTGATTCCTATCTCTAATCCCTTGCCTGGATTCTTTTCTACAAATTTCTTTATATCAAGCCAGTGATTAATTTTATTGCCTTCAATATACTCTATAATATCGCCTTTTATGATTTTTGCCTTATCAGCAGGAGAATTCAATCTCACCTGGCCAATTTCGGCGGTCATAATAGGGTAACCTGAAATAGAGTAAACGCCAAGAAAAAGGAAGAAGGCCAATATAAAATTAAAGGTCGGGCCAGCAGCTGCAATAGCTATCCTTCTTAATGGAGGCTGTGCTGAAAAGGACCTATTTTCATCCTCCAAGGTTACCTCTTCATCATTGTCCTCGCCTAACATCTTAACATATCCCCCAAGGGGAAAGGCGGAAATTATGTATTCGGTTTCCCCTACCCTCTTACCTATCACCTTAGGGCCAAAACCGAGAGAAAATTTTAACACCTTTACGTTAAATAATTTGGCCACAATAAAATGACCAAACTCATGAAAGGTTATTAATATGCCAAGCACTATTGCGAATGGGATTATATAATATAAAATGGCACTCATAATCTATAGTATATACCGGTCATTAGCACATTAAAACAAACCGGGTAAACACTCTTTTACCTCCATGTGTTTAATATTTTTTTTGCCCTTGATCGGGCCCATTGATTGGCCTCTATGACTCTGTCTATGCTATCTATGCTGAAGATTTCGTGATTTTTCATTGTTCTTTCAATAAGCTCTGGGATCTCTATGAAACCAATCTTCCCCTGAAGAAATGCATTTACAGCTATTTCATTGGCCCCGTTTAAAACAGGCATCATACTTCCACCTGCTTTATCTGCAGTAAGGGCTAAATCAAGGCATTTAAATTTTTCTAAATCAGGTTTTTCAAAACTTAAATTTCCTACATCTAAAAAATTTAGTGGTTCCGTATTCCCTTTAAGATGTCTGGGGTAAGAAAGTGCATAGGCTATCGGTATTCTCATATCTGTAGTAGATAATTGGGCCATAATTGACCCATCCATATATTCTACCATAGAATGTATAATGCTTTGCGGATGAATAAGGATTTCTATTTGATCCATTTCTAAGTTAAAAAGCCACTTTGCCTCTATTGCCTCTAATCCTTTATTCATTAAAGTCGCTGAATCGATAGTTATTTTCATTCCCATACGCCAGTTGGGATGTTTTAAGGCCTCTTCAGGTTTAACCATAGATAGTCTATCAATGGAGAAATTTCTAAATGGTCCGCCCGAGCCAGTGAGTATAATTTTTTTAAGGTCCTCCCTGTTATGTCCCTGTATAGACTGCTGTATTGCACTATGTTCGCTGTCAATAGGGAAAATTTTTACGCCCCGTTTTTTTGATTCGCTCATCAGCAGAGACCCTGCTATCACTAACGACTCTTTATTGGCTAAAGCAATATCCTTACAGGCAGTTATGGCCGAGTATATTGGGGGTAGTCCGGAAAACCCTGACATCGCCCCTATAACCAAATCTATTTCTGGTAGGGTTGCTATCTCAGCATAACCGTCATTACCCCACAGTATTTTTGTATTTGTAAAATTATTGAGTTTCTTTTTCAGCTCTTTTGCAAGATTACTATTAATAACTGCTGCATACTTGGGCTTAAACTCTTTTATCTGATTTAAAAGGAGATCGATATTTTCCCCTGCCCCAAGTGATATAATATTATACAGCTCAGGGTTCCCCTTGATAACGTTAAGGGCGTTAATTCCTATATAACCAGTCGAACCAAGAAGACAAATATTTTTCAAAATAAAAAAGTTCCTTATTTAAATACTCAGATACATGTATAAAACAGGTATTGCAAAGAGAAGGCTGTCAATCCTGTCAAGCATTCCCCCATGCCCTGGTAAAATAGTCCCGCTGTCCTTAACGCTTGATATCCTTTTCAACATAGACTCTGCTAAGTCACCGAGCTGACAGCTTATTGCCATTGCCACAGCTAATAACATAATGGAAACAATAGATAAAGAGGGAAAAGCAATATAAGCAAAAAAACTACCGGAGGCCACACCTGCAATTAATCCTCCTATAGCACCCTCTATGGTTTTCCCGGGACTTATATCAGTTAATTTATGTCTTCCAAAAAACTTCCCGAAATAAAAAGAGGCCGTGTCCCCCGCAAATGTAACCGTCAGCAAGAAAAAGATCCACATTTTTCCCTGGTGAAACATTGCAATAATTACAAAAAATGTTAAGGGCAGATTAATATAAACAGGTCCTAAAATTATTTGCCCTACATCGCCGATTGTTCCGTGGATTTTTGGGTAGACAAATAAAAAAGATATAAGGACAAAAATAGAAAAGAAAGGAATAATTGCAGTATAAAAAAAATCTTTACGTGGTAGTACACAAAATAATATAACGGTTAGAAAATATATCGGTAATATTATCTTTTTGGATACCTTAGGTATTATAAGTGAATAAAACTCATGTAAGCATATAAGTGCAACAAACATGATCAAAACAGAGAAGGCCCAAGGTGGAGCAAAACAAACAATGATTACTATGAAAGGGATAAAGCTAAAAGCAGTTATCAACCTTTTCAAGTGGGATGTCATTTTTTTCCTTATTATAAGGTAGAGCCAAAACGTCTTTCTCGTTTTTGATAATCAAGAAGTGCCTCCAGATATCTCTCTTTGCCAAAATCCGGCCATAGGGCAGGGGTAATAAAGATTTCAGTATACGCTATTTGCCATAAGAGGAAGTTGCTTATCCTGTATTCCCCACTTGTTCTGATAAGTAAATCAGGATCTGGGGTATTGGCAGTGAAAAGATAGTTGGCAAAACGTTCCCCAGTAATCTGTTTTACATTTAATAAACCTCTTTCAACATCTTTAAGCATATTTTTTATTGCCCAAATAATTTCTTGCCTACTCCCATAGCTTAATGCGAGAGTTAAGGTCATCTCTTTATTATGAGCAGTTTTTTCAATTGTCTGCCAAAGGGTTTTTTGGACGTCAAGGGGAAGCTTATCGATTTGCCCAATACATGATAACCTAATGCCATTTTCAAGCATTTCTTTTAGTTCAGAATTAAGGTAGCGCTTTAGAAGATCCATCAATGCCTTTATCTCATATTTGGATCTTTTCCAGTTTTCCTCGCTAAAAGCATAAAGAGTAAGCCACTCTATGCCTAATTCCCTTGTTGTTTTGACGACTTCCCTTACTGATTTTACTCCGTTTTGATGTCCGATAATCCTGCTAAGGCCTTTTTTCTTTGCCCATCGTCCATTTCCGTCCATTATTATTGCCACATGCCGTGGTAATTTCTCAGGGTTTACTTGCTCCATTTAAGAACCTTAGGGTAAAAAAAGTGGGGTTGTTAAAACATTTTGCATGCAGTGAGGCCTAAAACTCGAGTATTTCCTTTTCTTTTTCCTTTTTCATTTCGTCAATTTTTTCAATAAATTCATCTGTGATTTTTTGCACCGTATCCTGTTGCTTATGCATCTCATCTTCTGAAATCTTACTGTCATTTTTTAACTGTTTAAAAATTTCATTGGCATCCCGTCTGTGGTTTCTGATACCTATCTTGCTTTCCTCAGCCATCTTCTTTGCCATCTTTGCAAGATCTTTCCTTCTCTCTTCAGTTAATGGGGGTATTGAAATCCTGACCAGTTTTCCATCATTCATCGGCGTAAGTCCCAGTCCTGATTTAAGGATGCTTTTCTCAATGTCACCAATGACGGACTGATCCCATGGCTGTATAGTCAACAGTCTGCTCTCAGGGCTACTTATAGAGGCTATTTGATTTAATGGCATCTGAGTTCCATAGCACTCAACCTTTATGCCGTCAAGTATTGAAGTGGATGCTCGTCCAGTCCTCATTTTTTTAAATTCTTTTTCAAGCGCTTCAGCAGTCTTGTCATTTTTTTGACCCATCTCTGATAGGGTTTTATCTATCATCGTCTTCTCCTGTTATAATAGTTCCAACCTTATGGCCTGAAATAATCTTTTCAATATTGCCAGGTTTGCCTATATTGAAAACAATAATGGGAATACGGTGTTCCATGGCCATAGATATAGCTGTCATGTCAATAATTTTTAGTTTATTCCTTAAAATCTTTTCATAACTTACCCTGTTGAATAGTTCGGCGTCAGGGTCTTTGAATGGATCTTTTTCGTATACGCCATCTACATGAGTAGCCTTTAAGATGACCCGTGCATTTATTTCCATCGCCCTTAATGTAGCCGCAGTATCCGTAGTAAAGTAAGGATTTCCAGTTCCCCCAGAAAAGATGACAATTCTATCTTTGGCTAAATATTTCAAGGCGTTTTCCCTGCTGTATTGCTCTACCACCTTATTTATCTCAAAGGCACTCATTACACAAGATGGTGAACCGGCTGCATTCAGGGCCTGACTTAACGCAAGGGCATTTATAACAGTTGCTAACATTCCCATATAATCTGCAGTTACTCTTTCAATGTCGTATTCAGCAGACCTTACCCCTCTGAAAATATTTCCGCCACCAATCACTATACCTATTTGTACGCCAAGTTTATGGACCAAATGGATTTCAGCGGATATATTCTTAAGGGTCTGGGAGCTTATACCACTTTCTTTATCACCAATGAGGGCCTCCCCGCTCAGTTTTAACAGAATCCTTTTAAAATGGGGTGGCCCGTTATATGTTGACATATCTATACCTACTATAGTGTCTGCATAAAATTATCCAAAAATTTATGCTGACAATGAAAAATTAAAAGCACAAAAATCTTCTACAGTGCATGATGCTTTAATGTCTTATTCTGAAAATCCTGTTTTTTAACTTGTGATTCTTAACCCCATTAAACTGCTCAAAGCTTTCAGACTGCAACTTTTTTGCAATAGGGAACTCCTTGAGGGTCGGGTGAGATTTTAATTATGAGCGAAACAAACTAAGTGATGAATCTCTTGTGCAAAGCTCTCGTAAAGTTTCTCTCAATAAACCCCGGGCTGAGAAAACAGAAAGGAAAAATACCATAGTGGAAACTCTGCATCCATACGGTCTATAGTGAAAACATTCATGCTAAAATCCCTTTAGGTTTATTATTCAAGCAAGCCTTTAAATAGGCGGATGTTGACCCGTTACTTTTTATTTACTATCACCATTTTCACCTAACTGAAATCTTACAAATCTTCTTATTTGAATGTTCTCACCAGTTTTGGCCTTAAGATCATCTAGAAGATCCTGTATCGTTCGATCAGGATCTTTAACATAGGACTGTGCAAGCAAACAGACATCAGAATAGAACTTTTTTAATTTTCCCTCTATAATTTTTTCTACCACTTTTTCCGGTTTGCCTGATTCTAATGCCTGTGCCTTGTAAATCTCTTTCTCTCTCTCCACGGCCTCTGCGGGAAGATCTTCCGGAGATAAAGAGATAGGATTTGTGGCTGCTATGTGCATAGACAAATTTTTTGCAAAACTTGTAAAATCCTCTGTTTTTGCGGTAAAATCTGTCTCGCAATTTACCTCTACAAGAACCCCAATTTTTCCTCCCATGTGTATGTAAGATTGAATCTGGCCCTCGGATGTAATTCTACCTTCTCTTTTTTGGGATTTAGCTATTCCTTTTTTTCTCAGTATATCAATTGCTTTATTGATATCTCCATCTGCTTCCTGGAGGGCATTCTTGCAATCCATTATGCCTACCCCGGTTTTTTCTCTCAGTTCTTTCACCAACTGACTTGATGTTTTCAATATACTCTCTCCTTTTTTATATTTCAGTTTGGGCAGGCTCTGGGTCATCAGTTTCAGCAGGTTGGGCTGTTTTGCTTCTTTTGGGTATTATTATGATGTCCGGTCCTTCCGTATCCTCTTCCTCAGATGGTTGAATTTTATCTTCCTTTTCCTGCTCTATATCGGCTTTTCTCTTAATCTCAAGCTCTTCTTCCGCCTTGAGTTTTTCCTCTCTTTCATTATGACCTTCAACACAGGCATCTGCAATAACAGATGTCAGAAGCCTTATAGACCTTATGGCATCGTCATTACTCGGGATAACATAGTCAATGTCTTCGGGTTCACCGTTTGAGTCTACCATAGCAACAATAGGAATCCCTAATTTTACCCCTTCCTTGATTGCAATGTTTTCCTTTTTTGTGTCCACAATAAAAAGAGCTGAAGGATTTTCATCCATATTTTTAATACCGCCTAAATTCCTATCTAATTTGCTTAATTCCTTTTCCATCCCAATGACTTCTTTTTTTGTGTAGCGTTCAAAGCTCCCATCATTTTTCATTGACTCAAGCTCTTTAAGCCGGCTAATCCTCTTTTTAATGGTTTGGAAATTTGTGAGTGTGCCACCCATCCATCTATTGCTTACATAAAACATCCCGCAACGCTCTGCCTCTTCTACAATTGAGTCCTGTGCCTGCTTTTTCGTACCTACAAAGAGCACGGACCCCCCTTCCGACACTGTTCTTACAATAAAATTATAGGCCTTTTTTAATAATTTGGAGGTGTTTTGGAGATCTATAATATATATCCCATTTCTTGCACCAAATATATAAGGTTTCATTTTTGGGTTCCATTTTTTTGTTTGATGCCCAAAATGGACCCCTGCCTCTAAAAGAAGCTTCATGTTTACTTCAGCCATAAAAGCAATCCTCCCTTTGATCTTTATTTCTCAAATTTTATATGAGTCCTTAATTAAAATTAAAATGTTCTTGTAAAAATTCTTTGACGAAATTGTCATAATTAAATAAATCGGAAAAATCGAAACAGCACTTTTCTATTTATCCTTTTTTTTTGTTTCTATCAAGGAAAAAATCGGTTATGCCTATTAATCTTGTCACTTTTCCCATTGAATATACTAATATTATTGATATATATAATTATTCAGAGAAAAAAATCAATGTGAACTATGCATATTGCAGTTAAATTAAGAAAAAAATACCTCTCGCATTACCTTGCATAGGCACCTGGTTTTATTTTTATAGAAAAAGCGGCGGATAATTAGGTTGGATTTACATTGACGTTTCAAAAAGAGGATTTGGTAATGTAAGATTAGAAAAAAAAGATTTAAAAATTTTAAAGCCACCTTTTTCTGCGTTTGTATGATTTAACATTTCGGTACGATTTAACTGCGCCTGATGCAGCTACTCCTAAGTAAAACTCCTTGACATCCGGGTTTTCCATCAGATCAGAGGCTAAACCTTCAAGGACTATTTTCCCATTTTCCATTACATACCCAAAGGTAGCTATCTGTAAGGCCATATTAGCATTTTGTTCCACTAATATCAATGTAGTGCCTTGATCCTTATTAATACGTTTTATTATTTCAAAGATTTCCTTTACCAATAATGGGGCCAGACCTAATGAAGGTTCATCTAATAATAACAGGTTAGGTCGAGCCATTAATGCCCTCCCTATTACCAGCATCTGAAGCTCTCCTCCGCTACAGTATCCGGCAAGACTATCCTTTCGTTTTACCAAGGGACCAAAGTAGTGGTAAACCATTTCAAGGTCTTTCTTGTAAGGTTTCCCCCATCTCGTAGCTGTTCCCACCCTGAGGTTTTCCTCAACTGTAAGATATTTAAAGGGCTGTCTACCTTCCATGACCTGGATTATTCCCAGTCTGGTCACCATCTCAGGCGATGAATTTTGAATGTTATGACCCTTATACGTAATAGACCCTTCGGTAACCTTGCCGTTTTCAGGCTTGAGTATGCCGGAAATAGCCTTTAATGTGGTAGTCTTACCTGCTCCATTGCTTCCAAGCAAGGAGACAATTTGCCCCTCTTTTACGTGTAAAGACACGGCCTTAAGAATCTGGATTACATCTGAATAAACAACGCTGATATTGTTAATTTGTAATAAATTATTATTTTCCATGATTCCTTTTAATCTTAATGTTTTCTCTTAATTGAAAAAGGGTATTTCATCTTTCGTCTTACGTGGATATGATTATGCATTAAGCTTAACCTACGGATTGTCGAATCCTTAATGCAGTTTAGTATGAAAAAGGCCAGAGTCTGAAACTTGACCGTACTATTCGCCACACCTCCGCCAATCCCTTCGGTTCAAAGATAATGAATAAGATAATAACCAGGCCATATATAAATTCTCTTAAGGGGGCTATGGTTATCCCAACTGACGTGGAAGTCCCTAAGTTCATGAGAATCTCAGTGGCATGGCTTAACACCTCATTCAAGGTAACAATGAATATGGAGCCAAATACCGCTCCCGGTATACTCCCCAGGCCTCCGATGATAATCATTGCAATATATTCTATGGAGAGCCAAAGATTAAATGGCTCAGGGGTTATGCTCATCATATAATAGGCAAATAGGGCCCCTGCAAAACCTGCGTAAAAAGAGCTGATTGCAAATGACAGGAGTTTGTAAGGAAAAATCGGTATTCCCATTCCCTCAGCGGCCTGGTCATTGTCCCTGATTGCAATAAAGGCCCTTCCGTACCTTGTTCTTATTAAATTTACGGCGATCCAGGTCATCACAACAAAACATATAAATATCGCATAGAAAAAGTTTCTGTCGGAGCCTAAGTCTATCCAAAAAATATTTGCCGTGGCAACGCTTATGCCCTCCGCCCCTCCGGTAAGGCTCTCCCATTGCACAAATACATACTCAAGAATAAACTGGCCTGCTAATGTTGCAATGGTAAGGTAAAGGTGTTTCAGTCTAATGGAAGGTATACCGAATATCATGCCTACAAGGGCTGTGATAAATCCTGCCGCAGGAACGGCAATTATAAATGGGACGCCGACCCTGGTAGCCAGAATTGCAGCGGCGTATGCGCCTACCCCAAAAAAAGCTCCATGGCCAAGCGAAATCTGGCCTGTATAACCAATGAGAAGATTTAGGCCTATAGCGGCAATGGCATAAATACCGATTGAATTTATAATATAGAGAATATATGCATTGGTTATAAATGGGACAACACCAAAGAGCAGGATGAGCCCAACTATCATGAACAGTCTGCCGAAATCCGTCTCAAAGATGGTAAGCTCCTTTTCATATGACTCGTTAAAATTTCCGCAGGGGTGGAATCGAAGGTTTCGCATCTCTCAACCCTTTTCAATTGAAGATTTTCGATTGACAATTGACAATTGTCTACTTCTTGCCGTTTTTCTTGAAGATATAAAGATGGCTGTTAATTGCTCTGCTTCATTAAGTAGCGGAAGAACACGTTCTTCACCCAGTAGTTGCTCATCAATAATGAAATCCAGCCAGAAATTCGACTCATCAACTTCTTCTAATACAATACTTAGTTTTGAAACAAAACTCGCCTTAGATTGTGCGATACAGGCAGCACGATAATTAGAAGCCACTGATGTGGAACATCTGATCAATTGCCCCTTAATGTGCCTACCTAAATATGTTTCAGGCAAAGCCATGCACAATTTTACACAGCGATGTGCAAATTCTTTTGTTCTCTGTTTTAATGTCTTTTCATCCATTTTTTATTTTTTTTAGCGCCGGTTGATCAATTTTCAATTTTCAATTGTCAATCGTTACACCCTTTCAATCTCTACCAGACCGAAAAGACCATAGGGTTTGATCAACAGTATGATAATCAGGGCAATGTAAGGAATAACCTCTCTCAATCCAGTAGAAATATATCCGCCGGTAAATGTTTCAAGAAGCCCTATGATGAGACCTCCAAGGATAGCCCCGCCAATGCTGTCAAGTCCTCCAAGGATTACTACAGGGAACACCTTAAGACCTATAGCGCTTACCTCATGAACATTAATTCCATTAATAATGCCAAGGACAATTCCACTCATAGCACATACCAGGGCAGCAATAGCCCAGGATAAAGCAAACACTCTTCTAACATGCACGCCTAAGGCCATGGCAGCAGGCTGGTTATCCGCAACTGACCTCATGTATATCCCCTGAGATGAATATTTGAAGAAAAAGCCAAAGAGTCCAAGAAAAATTATTCCTATTATAAAGGTAGCAACATAAACCCCTGGGATTTCGATTGCTCCCCATTGAAATGTAAGGGACTCCGGCAAAAAATCCGGATAACTGTGTATGTCACCGCCGAATATAAATAACATCAAGCCCTTTAACATAATGGCAAGACCAACCGTCAGCATAATTACCTCAATAAGGGCCTCACCAATAAGTGGTCGCAAAAAAAATCGTTCAATTATAAATCCAAGGGAGAAGGAACCTGCGAGGGTCAATATAAATGCCAGCCAAACAGGCAGTTTTGCCCAGGTTGTAAGCACAAGGAACAGGAATGCGCCTATAGCCATTAATTCACCGTGCGCAAAGTTCAGCACACTGCTTGACTTGAAGATCATGACAAAGCCAAGCGCTGCAAGTGCATAAAGAAAACCTATGGATAAGCCGTTTATAAGTATTTGAAAAAAGAATTCCATAAAAAAGCTCCCACTCTTGTTATTGGTTATTCGTTATTAGTTTATTGGTTTTATTTTTCTTTGAAAAATTTCTCATCGCCTTTGTATTGGGCTTAATAGTTAACTAATAGCTAATAACTAATAACGATATTCATTAGACCTTAAGTATTTTGACGGTAGTTTCAATCGTACCAATTGTCCCATCTCTATACTTAACCTTACCTGTTACCTCTAATTCCTTTTTATCCGAGTACATGGCATCTATAAGGTCTTTGTATTGCTGAAAAACAAATTTTCTCCTTACCTTGCCCGTCCTGGTCAATTCCTCATCATCGGCATCGAGTAATTTATACAGTAAAATAAAATAAACAAGTTGCATAGGCTCCGGCAACTGAGTATTAACCTCTTTAATTTCTTTCCTGATAAGGTCTTCCACCTCGGATTGCTGGGTTAGGTCAGTATACGTTGTATATGGTATCTTCCTTTCCTCCGCCCAACTCCCTACATTTCCTAAGTCAATATTCATAAAGGAAGTTATATACGGTTGACCCTCACCGAAGATTACCGCCTCCTTGATGTAGGGACTGAATTTTAGCCGTGTCTCGATAAAATCAGGGGAAAAGGCCTCACCATCCCTTGTTCTCATTATCTCTTCTTTTCTGCCGATAATGAGAAGATGTCCGTCCTCGTCTATATATCCAGCATCTCCTGTATGGAGCCATCCATTGCTTATAGTCTTGGACGTCTCCTCCGGGTCTTGATAGTAGCCTGCAAAATTTGATTTGCTCTTTACAAGAACTTCCTGATCTTCTCCTATCTTCACCTCTGTTCTGGGTAATGGAATGCCGACAGTCTCCAACTTTACCTCATTGTCAGGTTGTACCTGAAATATTCCACCTGACTCAGTAAGTCCATAGCATTGTTTTAGGTTTAGTCCATTGGCCCTGAAAAACCTTATCACGTCAGGACTTATAGGGTGCCCTCCTGTGTATGCACCCCTAAATTGCAAACAGCCGACCCTGTCCATTAGGGGGCGAAACATAATACGTGACGCAGCCCAGTAAAGGAATCGTAAATATGAGGGAACTTCCTGTTTCTGAGACTTTCTGTCAACAACCGCCCCCCCTATTTTCATGGAGACATTATAAAAAAAACGCTTAGTGAAACCCGAATCACTTATCTTGACCCTGATCTTTGAGGCAAGGTCTTCCCAAAACCTGGAGGCAGTAATGATGACAGTTGGTCCAATTTCCCTAAAATCTTCTACTGCTGTTTCAAGCGTCTCCGGAAAATTCATGACCATGCCGCCGCATAGTGTTATCCCCACACCCCACATCTGGTCGACAATCCAGGCCGGAGGGGTAATGGAAATCCAGTTATCTCCGACACCGATAGGGGCCGCCTCAAGCCATTTTCTCGCCATTTCAGTAAAATTCTCATGTTTGATCATGGCAACTTTTGGGAGCCCCGTAGTACCGGAGGTCATAATCATCAGCGCTGTCTCATCCGGTTTCCCCTTGCTTAACTCATCTGAAAAGAAATTTGGTGATTTTCTATCCAAATCCGCCCCAAGCTCTAACAGTTTCTCAAAGCTGATAAGCCACTCATTTTCGGCATAGTTCCTCATGCCGGTCTGGTCAATATAAATTACCTTACGAACAAATGATAGGTCCTCTTTAACCTCGATAAGCTTATCAACCTGTTCCTGATCCTCGGCAATAACAAAGGCCGTCTGCAATCTACCCAAGCCAAAGGAAAGCTCTTTTGCGATTGCAGATGAAAACAGGTTCAAGGTTACTGCGCCAAGGGCCTGAGCTCCTAATTCGGTAAAAAGCCATTCAGGGTGATTATTGGTTATTATACCTATATTTTCACCCCTCTTTAAACCAAGGGTTGCCAACCCTAAGGCTGCCTTTTTAGTATACTGAAGGTAGTCATTCCAGTTATAGGCCTGCCATATGCCAAAGCTTTTTTCCCGGACAGCGGTTTCTTTTGTTCCTAATTCTTGGGCCTGTTTTGCCAATACCTGTGGTAATGTATATTTTGTGAGGTCAGATAATGTTTGTTTGTCTAAGCGATTTATTTTTTTCAATCTAAGCACCTTGTTCAATTACAATTAGCTGTTAGTGGTCTTCAACTTATAATTCTAGATTGCAAATCTTAAATTTTAACTGCATCACCAAGATAGGCCTTAATTACCTGGGGATGATCCTGAACAATCTCCGGTGGACCTTCCGTTATCTTCCTTCCAAAATCCAACACCACAACATTTTGAGATATACTCATAACAACCGACATATCGTGCTCAACAAGTATCATGGTCTGTCCCCACCCCTCATTTAACTCCATGAGGAACCTCACCATATCTTCCTTTTCCTCTAAGGTCATGCCTGCAAATGGTTCATCAAGTATCAGCAATTTAGGCTCTAAGGCCAATGCCCTCCCTAACTCTACCCTCTTACGCAGTCCATAGGGCAGAGAACCTACTAACTGTTTTCTGATTGCCTGCATTTCAAGGAAATCTATCAGTTCCTCCAAGACCTTGCGGTGGCTTACCTCTTCTTTCTTTACCGATGGAGAGAAAAAGGATGCTAAACCTACACCATAGCTTGTATGAATATGTCTCGCTAAAAGCATATTCTTAAGAACGCTTATGCCCGGGAAAAGTTCAATGTTCTGAAACGTTCTTCCGATGCCCAGCCTGGTAAGGTGGTGGGTAGACATATGGGTAATTTCCTGCCCGTTGAAGATAATGCTGCCCTTTTGCGGTTTGTAATACCCGGTAATACTGTTCAGCAAGCTGGTTTTTCCGGCCCCGTTTGGGCCGATTACCGCCAATATCTCCCCCGTGTGCACGGATATGTCCACATTATCAATGGCTGTAACGCCGCCGAATTGTAATGATAGATTCTTCACCTCCAGCTCCGCCCTTTTATCTTCGGGCTGTCTGGAGGTGAAGATACTTGGTTGACCTCTAAAAGCCTTCATTTATTACCTTTTCAAAAGTTTTACCCGCTCTTTTCCAGGGATAAAAAAGTTAGTGAGCGGTGTGTAGGTTTGATCTTCGTTAATCTTGACAATCCTTGCGGTAAATGAGCCACTATGATCCGTCTTTGTATATGTAACATTGGGTATAACCCCGCCAAAATCCACATTGTTGAATGTTTCTAAGGCCTGGTTTATGGTTTCACTGTTAACCTTTCCGAATTTATCGTGGGCTGTCTGGAATGCCTTCTCCATAATCATTGCTATGGCCACACCTTCCCAGTATGAGGCGTCAAATTTGGTTACTGTCTTATAGCGCTTCCATAATTCCTCCATAACCTTCATTCCGGGTGTGCCGTCAACAGGAAGCCCGCCAGGAAATTGCATATGCATTCGATCCCTGATAAGCCCCTTGCCCCGTGTAAAAAAGTTGGGGTCAGTAGATGTCCATGTTCCAAAAAAGGGTACGTCATATTTCACCCTGTCTGCTGATTCAAGGGCCATAAGGATGGCAGATGGAAGGCACTGCATGAAAACGTACTCGGCGCCGGCCTTTTGAAGGCGGAGACATTCGGTGTTGAGATTAAGGGTCTTAGGTGGAAATTGTTCAATGCTTACGATATTAATCCCATTTTTCTCGGCATATTCCTTTGATGGCGCATGAATGGACTTTCCGTATGCATTATTATAGGTAAGCAGGCCGACCTTTGGGGCATCCTGGCCTTTATGTATAGTCCTTATGTACTCTAATACGGCATATGAATCCATAACGTAACTGCCGAAGGGCAGGTATGCATAGTCAACCGGGGCCTTGAGGATCCCCTGGTAGGTGGAATAATTAATATTAGGTGTCTTGTATTTCTGAATGATTGGTTTTGCCATTATGCCTGAGCCTGCGTCCCATGTGGCCAGCATATCCATCTTGTCGGATGTGCAAAACTTCTTTACATATTTAACTGCCTCAGGAACCTTGTAGGCATGGTCAACAACGGTTAGCTCTATCTTGTTGCCACCAATGCCTCCCTTTACCTCATTCACATACCTGAAGTAATCTTTATGACCCTTGGCATGGAACTGCCCCCATGTAGAGGCAGGCCCTGTAAGGTTTATTATAGCCCCTACCTTTATCGGCTTTGCCCACCCATAAGTAGCAAGGCCAAAACACAAAAAACCTGCAATTAGTGCTAAAATAAATACCTTTCGCATAACAATCCCCCTTTTTTTAAATTGTACTATTAACGGATAGATTGCCCTGACAGGGCAACCATATTAAGGGTAAATAATTACCCGCCTAAACCTTTGTTTATTGGAGGTATCTTACATAAATTAGAAATTAAAATAACATCAAAAGATGCTTTATCTAAACAGATATATAGAATAAGATAATTTTTTATGTTAGGTATTTTTTTGTAAAGAGAATCTTGACTTTACTGTGAGCAATTATATTATAGCTATATTATAGCTATGGTTTTGTGTATATATTTATATGATACTTTTGTCAAATAAAAAAGGAAAGCAAAAAAAGAAAAATTTTATCTTAGGGGGATAAAGCAATGCTGATATGTGATATTTTATCAAGAAATGCAAGGATTCATGGAGATGAGACTGCCCTTATTGAACGGGACCCAGGTAATGATATGAGAAAGGAGTTGACATGGAAGGAATTCGATGACCAGGCAAACATTTTTGCTAATGCGCTTATTGCAAAGGGTATTAAAAAGGGAGATAAGGTAATTCACCTCATGATGAACTGCATTGAATGGTTGCCTGCATATTTTGGGATTTTAAGGACAGGGGCATGGGCAGTCCCATTAAATTTCAGATTCTCTGCCCAGGATATAAGATTATGTGGAGGGATTGCAGAGGGCAAGGCTTTAATCTTTGGAGAGGAGTTTACAGAAAAGATAAATGATATACGGGGGGATATTAAGACAATCAAGGACTACATCTTTGTCGGTCCGGATAATCTTTGTCCGGAATATGCAGAAAAATATGAAGATATCTTAAGGGATGGCTCATCTGTAAATCCTGACATTGAAATAGGCATTGAGGATGAGGCCGGCCTCTATTTTACCTCTGGAACCACAGGCACACCAAAGCCAATACTATTGACGCAAAGAAACCTTGAGGCAGCCTGCATAGTTGAAAATAGACACCACAATCAGGTCCACGGGGATAATTTTTTACTGATTCCACCACTTTATCATACAGGCGCTAAGATGCACTGGTTTGGTCATTTTATCGTTGGTTCAAAGGCAGTTATCCTTAAGGGAATAAAGCCTGAATGGATCTTAGAGGCCGTATCAGAGGAAAAGGTAACCGTAGTTTGGCTATTAGTTCCCTGGGCCCAGGATATTTTATTGGCAATAGAAAATGGGGATGTATGCCTTGAAGATTATACATTGGGCCAATGGCGGTTGATGCATATCGGCGCGCAACCGGTTCCACCAAGTTTGATAAATAACTGGAAAAAGGTATTCCCTCACCATGATTATGATACCAATTACGGGTTGAGTGAAACCACCGGTCCGGGATGTGTCCATCTTGGGATAGAGAATTCACATAAGGTTGGTGCCATAGGCGTACCGGGATTTGAATGGGAATGCCGGATAGTTGATGAAAACAGACAGCCAGTTCCTTCCGGACAACCTGGGGAACTAATGGTAAAAGGGCCTGGCGTAATGAAGGAGTATTACAATAATCCTGAGGCAACATCCAAAACCATATTTAATGGATGGCTGCTGACTGGAGATATGGCCAGAATGGATAGTGATGGATTTATATGGCTGGTGGATAGAAAGAAGGACGTTATAATCACTGGGGGGGAAAATATCTTTCCCGTTGAGATTGAGGATTTTCTTGCAGGCAATTATAACATACAGGATGTTGCAGTGATTGGCATACCGGATGAAAGACTTGGTGAGATTTCAATGGCAATTATCAAAGTGAAACCTGGGAAGGCAATGTCCGAGGAAGAAGTAAACGATTTTTGCCTACAATTACCAAGATATAAAAGGCCGAGAAAGATAATCTTTGGAGACGTTCCCCGTAATCCCACTGGTAAGATAGAAAAGCCAAAATTGAGAGAGATTTATGGGGGACGGAAGGAGAGCTTTGAGGTCAGGTAGCCATTTCATTCTTTAAAGACATGTTTTTCAGGTATCAGAATAGGCAGTTTGAAAAAACCCTTCAAATTGATTTTAATCCATGACATGTACAAACCGGTTGGAGCATACCGGCCTCCGGCTCATAGAGTCTGCGCCTCAGAAAGAGATCCCGATTCATAGGGAACCAAATTGAATATTGACAATTGAAGCCCGCCTTGGTAAGGAGTAAAAAGGAGTGTGTGTTTGTCACTATCAGTTTGCTTCAATTTATTATGAAACGATGAGGGTGTAAATGATACCTGAATCTATTCCACACTTTGCCATCGGTCCATTTTTCGGATTAGCCACCAATGTGAGCATGTCAATGTTGTGCGCCGTCAGCTTAGCGCTTTATCGCCGCTATTACCCATTAAAATGGCTTTTTTTCTTCTATCTTTTTTTGACCTTCTTTTTCCTGGGATGGGTTATTTATGCCCTTCAACAATCTCCGGGATCCATCCTCACTGGATATAAAATCTGTCAGGCCTCATTAGCATTGTTACCGGCCAGCTGGGCCTTATTTACCCTTTCCCTTTCAAATTCAAAGGCCGATAAGCTATCATGGATTGTTATTGGTACGAGCCTGGCTTTGGCGTTATTATCACTCTGGGGAAAAACCCCTTGGCTCTTCGGACTTCCTTTAGAGGCTCATCCGGTCTACGCAGACATTTTACGGCCTCAATCCAAACTACTTAGACCAATAATACACCTCTTCTGTATGGTGGCCTGCCTCTACTATTTCCTTGATACAATTATAAGATTATGGCGTCTTAAAAATCGCCAGCCGTCTTACCTTGTGCCTTTTGGTATCGGGCTTTTTCTGTGGTTTCTTGGTGGATTAAATGACGGTTTTCTCACCCTCGGGGTGATCTTTTTCACCAGTGAAAAGATATTATGGTTCGCCTCCTTTTGGCTTTCCATGTTTTTGACAGTAGCCGTTGTCTTGCATTTTCGCTCCTTAGAGCTAAGTGTTCGAGAAGAACTAAGACGTCTGAGCCATGCCAAGGACAGAACCATCAATCACCTGTCCCATGAACTGAAGACCCCATTGGCGGTCATGGGGGGGACCATCCATATTATCAAGCGAAAGATGGATTCACGCTCGTCATCAGACCATTGGGGTGGTCTCTTCAACGCATTGGAAAGGATGGAAAGGCAACTTAACAGGCTTGCTGAAATCCAAGAAGAAGGGGAAAACATTATAGAATCGTATCGAAAATTATACAAAGGCCTTGACCATGAGGAAATTCAAGCATTATCTTCATTGAAGATAATTCCCCTTACACCGTTACTCAATCAGGTGTTGAGGAAGATTAGGAACCGTTCAAATCATCGGAATGTCATTTTTGGTATGCAGGCGGAAAAAGATCTTTTGGTTCAAACAGACCCGGAGATTCTCAAGGAAATTCTTGAAGGCATTCTTAAAAACGCTGTTGAAAACACACCGGACGGAGGATCGGTGAGCATTGCGGTGGAACCGAAGGGTACTGACGTCTTAATAACGATTCAGGATTCAGGTGTTGGCATCACCGAATACAACCTAAAACATATATTCGATGGCCTGCACCCTAATCAGGATACGGATTTTTACGCATCCAGGATACCATATGATTTCAACGCGGGAGGCAAGGGCCTGGACCTTCTGATGATTAAGCTGTATGGCCAGCATTATGGATTTGAGGTCTCGGCGCAAAGCAAACGGTGTGTTTATCTCCCAACAGACAAAGACATCTGCCCCGGCAATATTGACTCCTGTATATATTGCCGTACACCTGAAAATTGCCTTGAGAATGGGAACAGCACCTTCAGAATTCTATTTCCAACTGCATCATCAAATAATTAAAATTGCAACTGCTCCTCAAATCGACTAATCAATAGAAACATGGAAACTTACGTAGATCGGCTTGTGGTCCGATGACCTATATTCACTAAGAAGCCGCGCTTCTTTTATTTGAATTCCCCGGGTGAATACGTGGTCAAGGACTCAGGTGCGTTTGTCGTTATCCAGTTCAAGTTGGATAAGGTTGTTTCGCCTCATGATGTCTTGAAGAATTACTAATCTTTTGTGCCACCAAGTATTAAAATCTCCGGCTACAATTATAGGGCCCTTGTGAGATGCAAAAGACCTTTCGAGTTGCTTCATTTGAAGCTCAAAGGCATGGGTTTCTCGATAATTTATCCCGTGGACGTTCACTACTGCAATTGGTAATGAGCTTCCATAAAGTTGGTACATTGTGATAAGAGCCATTTTAGGGGTTTGAATGATGCGAGGGCCGGACGGCCCAAAGATTTCTCGCTTCGGGCTCCGCAAAGGCTCAGCGTTTATGGAGGATGCATTGGCGCCTGTCACGACCCCCGTCGGAATAGAATCCCTTCCTCGAAGGTAACTCGTGGCAAATAACCATTCGATTTCCTTAAACCATTCAAAGGTTTGAATGCTTTTCCCATCGAGAAAAAACTCCTGAAGCATAATGAGGTCGACATCGGCTCCAATAAGCTTCATGTCAACGTCCCATCCAGCCTCCCTTCCCTTATAAATGTTCCATATTAGAACCTTGATAGCATTGGGGTTAAGGGATTTAGCTCTGGCATGACCAAGGGACCTTAGGACGGCTGACTCAGCAGGCACAATATTGCATGCGCCAATCTTTTGTCCGAACCAACTGCACCTTAAGGCCCAAATAATGTTGTTCTTTTTTGGTTTTGACGCCGTAATACCTTTGTAAGGAGGCAAAAAAATATGTTCTGCTTCAGGTATTTTTTTAAATATTCGGGTTTTCGAAAATCCCATAGAAATATTTCCGCGCTCCTGGGCATAAACCTCACCAAAGCAACAAAAATTTCCTATAGGCACCACATAGAATATCAATAGGAGAAAACCATATATCTTTATAGGAATGGATACATCATGGTTATTCAATATATGCCCAAAGGCAACCATTATTATTCTTTCAAGCTTAAGATGGATTTTTCTGATAAAGATGATTTCATTAGTGCCTTAAAAATATACTTGCGCTCAAAACGGGCAGAAAATTTTTACAGCCACCAAGACACTAAGGCGCCAAGAAATACATGAAAGATATTTCCTTTATATCCCAGTACTTTCTTGTTTGTATTTTTCACTTTGAAGGTGCTGGGTGACTTTGTGGCAAATGAATTTTGGTTCCCCGATGATTCGGTATTTCCCCTACGCTCCAACCGGCTTGTCCAGGTTAGTATATTAGGTCATGTTTTTTGCGTTTGGCGAGGAATTTCAATAATCCAAAATGGTCATCATGAGCAAACAAAAAGGACTTCTTACGAAATCATCATATCTTAATCTGGGGAAACATTTTTTATTTACATAATATTTCCTAACTCTTCTTTAGAGGCAATATATTTTTTATCAAACTCCTGCCAGAATTCCTTGTCTTTCTCTTTCCAATTAGGGCCAAATCTCTTGTCAAAGAATTGTTTTAGTCTTGCGAACCACGCAGCATAAGCTTGGCTACCTTTTTCTTTTGCCTTAATTATATCAACAACAAATGTGTCGATATCATACATCTTTTCCTTAGGTATATAAGATTGAGCACCATTTTTAATGGATTTAACAAGGTTGTCCGGACTAAGCGCATGGGCTGTCAGCATTAAAGCAGGGATACCTTTTTGGTTTGCAATTTCCAGGAGTTCATAGCCCCTTACTCCCATTATATCGAGGATTGCCACATCGTATGTGTTTTTATCGAGAAACTTCTTGGCAGCCTCAAAACTAGGAGCAGTATCAATGATACACATTTCCAATTGTTCTTTTAGTACTTCCAATACATCAGGTTCATCGTCTACTATCAGAATCTTTTTCCCTTTTAATTGCTCTTCCATTTTCACGTCCCCCAATTTATAATCTATTATCATTTAACAAGGCAGCATCTTAATATAATTTTCTAAAATGTCAAGGCAAAACACTCATGACCCTTGGTCTGCTTTTAATCGGTTTTATGGGGAATTCTTGTTCAAATTGGAATTTTAAAAACAATGTGCTTTATATCAAAATAGTATGCTGTAGAAAAATCTTCAAGGTTGATTGCAGTTTTACTTGACTTCATAATCATATAAAAGTTATAAAATAGCTAAAATATAGCTATAAATGCAGGCGTAAAGGATTTTATTTCTTTATATGCCATATAATTAAGGTTATAGCCTTCAGTAGTGCCGATAATATAAGCTTGGCTATAGAGAGATTGATTTTTTGTTTTTACCGCTCGCTTTTTTTGGTACGAAGAATTTTCCCTTCCATTTCAGACTTAAAGCGCGTAAAAAAAATAATTAAAAGAGCAACCACTTGTTCTGTGTCCGTTGTGGCAATATTGAAATTAAATTTCCCTTGGGGCACCAATCAAAGTACTCATTTTAGGTATGGTAGTTGTTTTTTTTATGCGGATTACTGAGAAACTATTAACAATAAAATACGGTGGAATATATGCATAAACTACTTATAGATTCGCCCGGCAAGGAAATGCTGCTTTTAGGAAATGAGGCTATTGTGCGAGGCGCTATTGAGGCAGGCATTGCAGTTGCTACATGTTATCCTGGAACGCCTTCCTCGGAGATACCGGACACATTTTTTTCTCTTTATCAGGAGGGTGGTTTTTATTTTGAGTACTCGACAAATGAGAAAGTGGCGCTGGAGGTGGCTAGCGGCGCTGCAATTTCAGGCGTAAGAAGCATTGTCAGCATGAAACACGTGGGCATGAATGTCGCCGCTGACGCCCTGATGACCATGGCCTATATTGGTGTAAATGGAGGAATGGTTATTATTAACGCAGATGACCCATCCTTATTTTCCAGTCAGAATGAGCAGGATAACAGATATTTTTCAAGATTATCCGGACTGCCTATGTTAGAGCCTATAAATGCCCAGGAAATGAAGGAAATGACCATATCCGCATTTGATCTTTCTGAAACATTAAAACTGCCGGTTATTCTAAGGACTACAACAAGGTTAAATCATATAAGAGAGAAGGTGGTCTTTGGGCCGATTAAAAATATAGAGCCAAAGGGCCATTTCAAGAAAGATCCCTTTCATTACGTGACAATCCCTGCCGTATCAAGGAACCTGCACAAGATACTGCTGGAAAAATATGATCAGGCCTTAAAATTATCGGAGAACTCTGAGTATAATTATATTCACGGAAACGGAAAATGGGGCATTGTTACTAATGGCGTGAGCATGAACTATGTTCAGGATGCTGTTAACGATTTAGGGATTGGTGATGATGTTACTATCCTGAGGCTTGGTTTTTCTTATCCCTTGCCTGAGGATATAATTCTAAAATTTCTCGATAGTGTAGAAAAGGTGCTTATAGTTGAGGAGCTTGAACCTGTAATGGAAAATGAAATCAGGTCAATTGCACAATCTAAGGGACTGGGCATATCTATACAGGGAAAGGGTGAAAAACTTTTCACAAGACTATACGAGTTTAATCCAGGCCTTGTGCGGAAAACAATAGCATCTTATTTCGGGGCACATGACACATCACCAAAGGAAATAGATATTAAAAATATCCCCGACCTTCCAGGAAGGCCGCCCAATCTCTGCCCGGGTTGTCCTCACAGGGCCATGTATTATGCCATAAAGAAGGTTTACGGAGAGGATACTATTTACCCCTCTGACATTGGCTGCTATACATTAGGCGTGCTGCCGCCTTTATCGATGGCCGATATTGTTATCTGTATGGGCGCCTCTGCCGGTTCAGCATGCGGTATAGCCGCCGCAACAGACCAGAAGATTGTAGCTTTTATAGGGGACTCTACATTTTTTCATTCAGGCATCGCCCCATTGATAAATGCCGTTCATAATAACCATAAATTTACCATGGTAATCCTTGATAATGGCACAACCGCCATGACCGGACATCAGCCTCACCCCGGAGTAGACACAAGCCCTATGGGCGTTGAAACCAAACAGATTTCCATTGAATCAATAGTAAGGGGTTGCGGGGTTGAGCATGTTGAGGTAGTTAACCCCCTTCAGGTTAAAAAGAGTATTTCCGCTGCCCAGGCATCAAAGGATTTTGACGGTATCTCCGTTATCATATCCAAGGAGATATGTCCCTTGTATGCAAAAGCAATTAAAAAGGCCAGAAAGACGAGACCATTCTATGTAAATCAGGATAAATGCACACACCATATGGACTGCATTAATTATCTGGCATGCCCTGCAATGTATATTGATAATGGAAAGACAATGATAGATCAAAATCTTTGCATTGGCTGTGCAGTTTGCGCACAGATTTGTCCTGAGAATGCCATTCTTCCAATGAAAGAGGCTTAGGTGATGATCTTTCAATAGAATCAGGATGAAAGGCGATTATTAAGGAATGATTGTCAATATTGTATTGTCAAAGGAGTTTATATGGAAGTAAAAAGAATAGTATTTGTCGGCGTTGGAGGCCAAGGTAATCTTCTTGCATCAAGGCTGGTGGGAGAGGCCTGCATATCTGCCGATATACCTGTAGTCGTCAGTGAGATTCATGGAATGGCCCAAAGGGGCGGGATTGTTGAGTCTGCTGTTGTCATGGGGGGCGCCACAAGCCCAATTGTTTCTAATGGCGAAGCCGATGTTTTGATAGGTTTTGAACCATCAGAGACTTTAAGGGCACTGCACAAATGCAACAAAAATACAGTGATAATCAGCAATACTCGTCCCCTCCCTCCCTTTACCGTGGCAATAGGACAGGGTGTCTACCCTGATATGGATAAAGGCCTCGATCTAATAAGAAAAAATGTTGCTGCCCTTATAGCATTTGATGGTGACGAGCTTGCGGAAAAGGCGGGAAATGCTCTATCTCTGAATATGGTTATGCTTGGAGCACTGGTTGGATGCAATGCCACCCCTCTTGAAGAGGAATCGATAAAGAAGGCAATAGAAAATACAACAAAGAAGGCCTTTTTGGATTCAAATTTACAGGCATTTGATTTCGGAGTTGCCGCAGCCAGGGCAGGATAAAGGTTAAAAAACTATATCTCTTAGGCACTTAAAAACATATTTGTGTTCAAAACGCACAGAAAATTTTTCAGCCACCAAGACACTAAGGCGCCAAAAAAAAATAAAAGATATTTTTTTGTGTCCCGGCACTTCTTGTTTGTATTTTTCATTTTTAAAGTGCTGGGTGTCTTTGTGGCAAATAAATTTTGGTTTCCCGATGAATCGGAATTCATGGTGCATTCCAACCGGCTTGTCCTTGTTAGGTCAGAAGCCTGACAGGAGGGTAAGGCTGTTTCCAAAAAGGCCAAAATCGCCGGTAAAAGACTTTTTCCGGTTTTGTCAATCTTAACAGTTCAGCCATTAAGACGCTAAGTCACAAAGGAAAGATATAATTTCAAAATCTTATAAGAAAATGGATAATAATTCTTAAAGAAATTTACAGATATTACATTCTACTGTGCATAAGAAATAATGAATTATTTTAGAGTCTTTGTGTCTTCGTGACTCTATGGCTGCACTAAAACCGTCAATCTTATTCAAAATTTCTCCCCAGAAATGAGGTTGCATCTGTTGTGTATTATGACCAAAAAAAGATTCAACCATATAGAGACAGATTTAGGCTTGTTAAATTTTTTGCATACACAAGCTTTATAATACTCATTATATCGAGTTTTATCCTCTCCACGGTAATATCCCAGCGTGCAACTAAAATTTTAATGAATGCCTATGAAGACCACGCACTTCTCATAGCAAAAAATCTCAATCATCAGGTTTTTCACTATTTTAATATACCCATTAGATACAGATATGGATCCATAAGCCTTAGAGAGAGGGAACAATTTGACCTGATGGACAGGATAGTGAGGACAACCATTCATTCGTTTAATGTTGAAACCGTTAACATATATGACGTCAACAAGGGTGTTATAGCCTATAGTACGGATAAAGACATGATTGGATTAACCGATATGGGGGGTGTGGGATATGAAACCGCACTCAAGGGAAAACTTAGTTCAGGTTTATTATCCGGTGAGCCATCAATCTTTCAATCATGGTTCATAGATTTTGCTAAAGAAAAAAAACTCAGAACCTTTATACCCTTTGACGCAGAACCTCCTTTTACCTATATAGGAATATTGGGTGTATTTGAATTAATACAGGATCTCACTAAGGAATACGAGTCCATATCAAAATTTCGCTATCTAATATTCGGCGCATCTCTTGGTACTATGATTCTTATTTTCCTTTCCCTCCTGCTTGTAGTAAGAAAGGCGGAAATTACCCTTAGAAAAAGGGCGGAGGAACAAAAACTTTTAGAAGATCAGTTAAATCAGTCAGAGCGTTTAGCTGTTCTCGGGGAAATGGTTGCCGGAGTTTCTCACGAGATAAAGAACCCCTTGGGAATTATCAGGAGCACTGCAGAATTATTGACGGAGAAATTAGAATCCGATCCCATTCAAAAAAAACTCTCCAGTATAATTATTGATGAGTCATGCCGGCTCAATGATATTGT